>NZ_JALGQY010000026.1:0-50082 GCF_022809915.1 Acinetobacter lwoffii
CAGAAGTGAAACCTCTTAGCGCTGATGGTAGTGTGGGGTTACCCATGTGAGAGTAAGTCATCGCCAGCTCATTATTCCAAAATCCCCCTCCGCCAAGGCAGAGGGGGATTTTTTTATGCGTGGGTTTTAGTCAAATAGCTCTTGGAATTGTTGAATATTGATTAAAAACTAGACTCATGGGTTTAGATTTTTAAGGAATAAGTAAGACTTTAGTCGGATATTGCATGAAAAGTAGCTGTGTTGAACTAAGTTGTTGCGAAGACATGGCGATAAGAATCATTAAAAATAATAAATAAGAGTTAGGGTCATGTGTCGTGCTGAAAACAACGAAAAAAACTCACAGGAGGTGAGTAAAAATGGCAGAAAACATGAAGCGAGTAGCAAACACTGTAAGTGTGAATGATGTGATTGATCAGGCAAAATTCACTAAATTTCACTTAAGCATTGTATTATGGTGTTTGTTTATTGTCCTATTTGACGGATATGATTTAGCAATTAACGGTGTCGTTCTGCCTCTACTTATGCAAGAGTGGGGCATGAGTGCTGTTCAAGCAGGCATGCTTGCAAGTACAGCACTCGCTGGCATGATGTTTGGAGCCATGCTGTTTGGGATGCTTGCAGACAAAATTGGTCGTAAAAAAGTTATCTTGATTTGTGTTTCTTTATTTAGTGCTTTTACATTTTTAGGTGGATTTACCACTAATCCAACAGAATTTGGTATTTTACGTTTTATTGCTGGTTTAGGGATTGGTGGTGTATTACCAAACTTAGTCGCTTTAACGTCTGAATATGCACCTAAACGTTTAAAAAGCACACTGGTAACCACCATGTTTAGTGGTTATGCGGTGGGCGGTATTATGGCTGCATTATGCGGTACATGGTTTACACCAAGTTTTGGTTGGGAAATTATGTTCTTCATTGCAGGTATTCCATTACTTTTTGTTCCATTTTTTTGGAAGTTCTTACCTGAGTCTTTAACTTTCCTCGTTAAAGAACAAAAAGTGAATGAAGCACGTCGTTTTATAAAGCAAGTCGAGCCAACTGCAGACATACAAGAAGATACTGAACTGGTTCTAGCTAGTGCTGATCAGACCCAAAGTGCATCAGTAAAAGCTTTATTTACAGAAAATCGTGCCACAGGAACATTCTTATTTTGGATTGCTTTCTTTATGTGCTTACTCATGCTTTACGCACTTGGAAGCTGGCTACCAAAACTGATGATGGCAGCGGGATATTCTTTAGGTAGCAGTTTAATGTTCTTATTAGCACTGAATATTGGTGCCGTGATCGGAACCATTAGCGGTGGTATTTTGGCAGACCGTTTTGACTTTAAACCTGTTCTTATGAGTATGTTAACTGTCGGTGTACTATCTTTGGTTGGTTTGGGCTTTAATTCTCCAACCCCTGTTATTTATTTACTTGTGAGTTTAGCAGGTGCCTCATCTATTGGTACCAGTATCTTGTTATATAGCTATGTTGCTCAATACTATCCTGTTGCAGTACGTTCTACTGGTATTGGTTGGGCTTCTGCTGTAGGGCGTACAGGTGCAATTGTTGGCCCAATCGTGATTGGTATGCTACTTGGTATGGAGTTACCACATAAATGGAACTTTATCGCGGTAGCAATGCCAGGTATTATTGGTATCATCGCTATTTCAATGATTCGTAAGCCACAATCTGGTCGCGTGGTGGTGAAAAAATTAAAAACAGCCAAAATTTAAACTCTCGTAATTAACCTACTCAGTTAAAAAAGCTCCTTACTTAAAGGGGCTTTTTCATATCTTTAGTATGAAATTAAATCAATATTCAATTGGTCAAAAGAATAAGCGGATTAAAAGAGCTTAAATATTGGACGAATTAAAAAATAAACATCAATTATTCAAAAGTTTATACTAATAATAGTGTGACATATCACGCAAATAAATGACATTTCCGAGAGCATAGCAGAATATCAATTAGTCTTATTGTGCCTTAAATCCTGCTTGCGTATATTGCCTGACATTGAAGATTGCCTTCAATCTTCAACAAAGATGTTATGGACAAGTACTCATGGGAGATGAGAACGATGACAACGGAAAAAATAGATGTAAATTCTGTAGTCGATAATGCGAAATTCACGCCTTTCCACTTCAATGTAGTTGCTTGGTGTTTACTCATTATCTTATTTGATGGCTACGATTTAGCAATCAATGGTGTGGTTTTACCCTTACTGATGCAAGACTGGGGCTTAAGTGCAGTGCAAGCGGGCATGCTTGCAAGTACCGCACTGGCTGGCATGATGTTTGGTGCGATGATCTTCGGTTCCCTCGCGGACAAGATCGGTCGTAAGAAAGTGATCATGATCTGTATTGTATTATTTAGTGGTTTAACTTTTGCGGGTGGCTTTGCCTCAAATCCAACCGAATTCGGTATTTTACGTTTTCTTGCCGGTCTGGGTATTGGTGGGGTCATGCCGAATCTGGTGGCATTGACTTCGGAATATGCGCCACAAAAAATGCGCAGTACCTTGGTAACCACCATGTTTAGTGGTTATGCCGTCGGTGGTGTAATGGCTGCGTTGTTGGGTTCATGGTTTACCCCAAGTTTTGGTTGGGAAATCATGTTCTTTATCGCGGGTATTCCATTATTTTTATTACCAGTGATCTGGAAATTTTTGCCTGAATCGCTGGCATTTATTGTGAAGCAAAACAAGCAGGCTGAAGCACGTCAAATCGTACGTCGTCTGGCACCAAATCTAACGGTTACCGAGAATACAACGCTTACCCTGCCACAGGAAAATGTGCCTGAAGCAGCGAACGTGGTGAGCTTGTTCCGTCGTGGCCGTGCGGTCAATACCTTATTGTTCTGGGTCGCGTTCTTTACTTGTCTGTTAACCATGTATGCACTTAGCAGCTGGTTGCCGAAGTTGATGATGGCAGCGGGCTATTCGATGGACAACAGCCTGATGTTCATGATGGTGATGAACGTGGGTGCGGTTGTAGGTATTGTGGGTGGTGGTATTCTGGCGGATCGTTTCCACCTGAAACCGGTACTGATGGTTCTGGGCATGATGGGTGCGATTGTAATGAGCTCAATGGGCTTTGCATCTAACCAGTTCTTGCTTTACATTTTGGTGTTCCTGGCTGGTGCAGCGTCAATTGGTTCGCAAATGTTGCTGTATAGCTATGTGGCGCAGTTCTACCCACTTGCAGTACGTTCAACAGGTATTGGCTGGTCTTCTGCGATTGGTCGTATGGGCGCGATTGTAGGCCCAATCCTGATTGGTGGCTTACTGGGTATGAACCTGCCTGCTTACTTCAACTTTATGGCAGTCGGTTTGCCGGTGCTGATCACTGCAATTGCGGTTGCCTTGATCATGCATGACGATGAATCTGAAAAGATTGGTTCAGTCGAGCCAGCAGTGTCTAAAGCTTAAGAATTTGAGTTTTAAAAAGAAGCCTCCGAAAGGGGGCTTTTTTATAAGAGGTATACTATTTAGAATGATATATACACTTTAAATTTAATAAATTTTATGAATAGAAGTAAAGCTAAAAGAATATTGCAAAGAATGGTTAACTCATTGTTTAAGTTGCAAGCTTTCGTAAAGATAAATAGCTTTGATGATATAAAAAATCTTGATGATTATTTTGGACAAGAGCTGACTTTATCAAAAGAAAAAACAATTTTCATTACTACTGATACAAGAAACACTTTAAGGTCCATCACCAGTGAATTGATTGTTTATTATGATTTAGAAGATTACATCACTTTTTCTGAGATTTTCTCTAATGTTAAAAAAATATATGCTGACTATATCCTGAATAAAAAATCTCCAGAAAATATGATAGATGATGTCTATGAGTTATCAAAGAAAGAAATAAGAGTATTTAATAATATTAACTGCTGTGAAGGTATAAAGCTTAACGGCATAGAACAATTAAACTGTGGAGAATATAAAATAATTTCTTCTGATTTTTCAACATTTCTTAAAGCCTATGGAAAAGAAGAAGCTGATTTTTATGAGATGATGAAAGATTATCTATGGATTTGTGGAAGTGAAAAAGGAAGTAAGAAGCAGGTAGAACATAAATTTGATTACAAAGCTAATCTAATTACTAGTTTTTTGAGTATCTGTTTGCAAACTATAAATAAAAAATCAATATTAAATTATAGGATTCAAGCTTTAAATTCTTCTTCTAGCCATAAATCTCGTAACCTTCGTTTACAGTGGGCAAACGAAAGTCAATATGGAAGTTTTTCTTATTCATTTCCTAAATTTTCCAATGCTGAAATTGATTTAGAAATATTAAAATACTTTAAAACCAATTTATTCTTTGATGAGTTTTTTACTATTTTAGAAAAAGAATTAAAAACCGAAGTAGAAGATGCGATTATTAAATCTGTATATTGGTTTTGTGAAGCTACAAAAGATAATAATGATACTATGAAATTTATTAAATTATGGTCATGTATTGAGTGCTTCTTCTCTATTACACAAGATGAAATATCTGAATCAAATGCAAAAGGTCTTGCCTGTATATTGGTATATGGTGGTTATCGAATCCATGATATTGAAAATTATAGAGAGGTAAAATCTAAAATTAAAAAAATGTATAAGAAAAGATCTAAAGCTTTACATAGAGCATATTGGTCTGACATAGAAGCTAACGATGTAGTGGAGTTAGCAGATTGGACTGCTTGGTTGATTATCAGTATTTTAGGTTTAGCAGTTGTAGGTAACTATACAAGACTGTCCCAAATTAAAGAACAGACCGTCAGATTAGATAATATTCATAATGAAATACAATAGAAATTAACTTTTTGACATTGTAAAATATTTATTAATAAATAATAAATTTGATCTCATTATGAAACTCAATTCAATCTCCCCAATCCCTGAAGATGATGACGAACTGCATCTTCCTGAACTGGTGTACTGGGCATCTTTAGGCGATGTTGAACAGGTCGAGCAGGCGCTACACGAAGGTCTGGACGTCAACTCCGCCGATGAAGAAGGCTACAGCGCTTTACAGGCTGCTGCTGAAAATGATCATCTGGAAGTGGTCAAACTCTTGGTCAGCAAAGGCGCAGATATTGCGCATCGTAGTCCAAATACTGCTTTAGAACTGGCAGAAATGGCCGGCAATAAAGAGGTGGTGGCTTATCTGAAAAGTCTGGCCGGTGGTGTCTGAATATAAAAAAAGAACCTCAATGCTGAGGTTCTTTTTTTATGGTATGAGCTTAGGCAGCATCGCCTTCAAGTTCTTTTAAAATCGCTTCATTGAAAGCCGGTAAATCGTCCGGATTGCGTGAAGTAATCAGTACCCAGTCACCGGTATTGCAGCGGTGGACTTCTTCATCAACCCATTTCCCGCCGGCATTTTCCAGATCCAGCTTGATGCTCTTATAGGAAGTCAGATTCTTGTCTTTGATACGCTGTGCATCAATCAAAGTCCATGGCCCATGACAGATCGCGGCAATCGGTTTGTGATTGTCGGCAAAATGCTGAATGATTTTTTGCGCATCCTGATTGATTCTTAAGGTATCCGCGTTGACTGTACCGCCGGGAATCACCAAAAGATCATAATCATTCAGATCGACGTGTTCAAGACTGGTATCCGGCGTATATTGGGTGGCAGCTTTGGTATCACCTTTGACCGTCGCGACATCTTCATTTTTTTCGGCAGCATGAATCACTTCAAAACCTTTGGACTTTAGAAAATTTAAAGGCTCAGTGAGTTCATCATGTTCAATGCCTTGATTAGATGTAATAAAGAGGATCTTTTTTACCATGATTGCTGTTCCCAAAAAATGTGAGGATTTTTAGCTTAACAACAAGGGGATTCTTACAATGTTGGAGTTTTAGCTCGGAACTGTTAAGCAATGATAAATAAAATAATAGGCAGAAAAAAAAGCCCCGACATCCTGTCGGGGCTTTTTCGTATCTCGTGATTTAGGTATAACTCCTGTCGTACCTCACGTCCTGGTGTTGCGATGTTCTTCTTGTTTTTAGGTCTTCGGAGCATCCTGCTCTCTATGTTTATAAAGTAATACACATCCCGGTAACGCACTAGCAGCAGATTGCGGTTATTGCTGTACGCTTTGGCTTACATCAGCGCAGAGAAATTGAGCTGTGCAAGCCTAACCGGTTGTATTGCATTAAAAATGTATATCTAAGCCGATATAAGGACCTTTAAATTCCAGCTGTAAGTCTGGACGTTGATCCTGTTCAAAATCTACCTGCATGAGGCGATAACCGATTTTGGCACCGACATCGACCAGCAGATTATCAATGAAATCATATTGCAATTCTGCCTGTACGTCGGTTTTTCGGGTATCGCTGCCGCGACTGTAAACCGCTTCTGCTTTGGCACTCATACCGGTAAATGGCAATTTAACCCCGGCTGTTGCATAGAGCAGTGGGCTATATTCATCCAGATCGTATTGTGTGAAAGCGCCGGCAGTCCGGTTTTCCACCGTACCATCCAGGTTGGTTAAACCTGCACCTATATCCGCATGCACAATGGTATCCAGCAATTCGTAATACAGAATATAGTCAATATTGTTCAGCTCGATATCTGAGGCATTGACAGGAGAACTCTGTTCGCTGGTGCTGTCCAGATTGACGTATTTGATTTTTGCATTTGGCAATAACGGTACCGGATGTTCTACAGCGACAGATAGTTGTGCTGTACCTTGTCGATCCAGCTCATGCTTGAAATTGTTATCCTGGCTATAGCCGTCAAAATCCCAGTAGCTGAGATCCGCTTTTACGCCGATTACATCTGCATGACTGAGCGTACTGAGTCCAAAACCGAAGAATAAGGTGGTGAGTATTTTTGCGCGCATGGCTCTATTCCCTAAAGCTTTATTAAAATTGGAGGTGTCTGGTTACTTAAAAACATCTTCTTAATATGGAGTAGCAAGTGCATGATATAGAGAATTTCAAAAATGTATATCCTTGGATTTTGCAGGACAATAAGATGGTAGCGAGAAGCACACAACAAGCGAAAGAGTATGCATTATATGTCGCCGGTCAGGCGGTTCAGACGGGTGAATGGCTAGAGGTCAAACATAAATATAGCCACGAACTGTATGCCCGTGTCGCCTTGGCAGATGCCAACACACTGGAACAGGCGATTCAGTCTGCCGTAGATGCAGAAGCCGAAATGGCTGCCTTGGAGCCGTTTCAGAAACAGAAAATTCTGCTGCATTGCGTACGCCGTTTTCGTGAAATTCATGAAGAACTGACTGAAATTCTGATTGCAGAAGGGGGCAAACCGCGTAAAGCAGCGGAAGCCGAAGTTGAACGTCTGATTAATACTTTCCAGATTGCCGCAGATGCCGTGACCCAAGTTGATCAGGGACGTATGCTGCCTCTGGCCGTGACTGCGACAGCATCTGGTTATCAGGGCATTGTGAAACAGGTGCCAATTGGTGCAGTGTCTTTGATTAGTCCGTTTAATTTTCCTTTAAACCTGACCGCGCATAAAATTGCTCCTGCGATTGCAGCCGGCTGTCCCTTTGTGCTCAAACCGCCTAGTCTAACTCCGATTTCTGCCTTAAAAATTGCCGAAATTCTGGCGGAAACCGATTTACCGCAAGGTGCTTTTTCGGTCTTGCCCTGTCCGCGAGAACTGGCCGATCTACTGGTCACCGATGAGCGTTTTAAATTACTCAGTTTTACCGGTTCCGATGCTGTGGGCTGGGATATGAAAGCGCGTGCCGGACGCAAAAAAGTGGTCTTGGAACTAGGTGGCAATGCTGCCGTCATGATTGAACCAGATACCGAAATTAACGATGCGCTGATTAACCGTCTGATTGGTGGCGCTTATAACCATGCCGGACAGGTGTGTATCAGTGTGCAACGCATTCTGGTGCATCAGCAGATTTATACTGAAGTGAAGGACAAACTGCTGGCGAAACTGAAAACGATTAAAGCCGCTGATCCGAATCTGAGCACAACCTTGGTTGGTCCGATGATCAAGGAAGATGAAGCCAAACGCCTGAAAAAATGGCTGGATAAAGCCGTGAAAAAAGACGCGAAAATCCTGATTGGAGGCGAATTGAATGGTGTGATGTTCGCACCGACCTTGCTGGAAAATGTAGACCACAGTCTGGAAATCTACCGTGATGAAGCCTTTGGCCCGGTGGCAATTCTGGAAGCGTATGCTGATTTCGAATCCGGTATTGCCTGTATCAACCGCAGCCGTTTTGGCTTGCAAGCTGGAGTGTATACTCAGAATCTGAACAAGATGCTGTATGCCTGGGATCATCTGCATGTCGGCGGTGTCATTATCAATGATATTCCGTCTTTCCGGGTCGATAACATGCCTTATGGCGGGGTCAAAGATTCAGGTCTGGGTCGTGAAGGAATTCAGTCAGCCATTCGCGACATGCAGGAAGAGCGCATGCTGGTGATTAAAGCCTAAGTTTAGAATACTCATCGCTTCGATATCACAGGCAGCTTGTTTTAAATCTGCTTGTGATATTTAAACCGGTTTTTAAAGAGGTCAAAATTCCATGAGAGAATTTGATTTCCCATATCACGGCTTGGTCATGCGCCTTAGTATGAGCCGTTTCATCATTAAATAATGATCTAAAAACAGATGCTGGATCAGAGTCTTGGAATACATTTTTTAAAACAGCGACCCTGTAGTAAAACTTAAGAAAAAATATATTCCAAAAAGTTTGTCAATATATAACTTGTTTAATCTGGCTTATTTCGCAGAATTATTGAACGCTTAATTCGAATAGATTATAAATAACGAATATTTTAAGCAGAATTTACAGAAAAAATTTAAAAAAGTCAGTATTGTTGAGTCATCTACAAGGTCAGTTTTTCGATCAGACTTTAAGCAAGATGTAAGACCTGCTGACCTGTTTGTACATTAGAATTCGACGCCCACAAGGTGCCATCTAATTCAAACACCCAAAATTATTGAAAATGCTTCTTTTTTTGCTTGCGCCATAACCATAACAAGCAGCATCTAAAGAGGTTAAAAGTTTAGGTGTTCTATGACAGAAACTCGTGAGAATTGGTCCGCACGATCAGGATTCATTATTGCAGCGATTGGTTCCGCCGTTGGCTTGGGGAATATCTGGCGTTTCCCTTATGTTGCCTATGAAAATGGTGGCGGGGCATTCCTGATCCCTTATCTGATTGCGATTTTCGCAGCAGGTTTACCTTTATTGTTTTTAGACTATGCGGTCGGACACAAGTTCCGCAAAGCGCCGCCTATGGCCTATAAAAAACTCATGAATGCCGAATCTCTGGGTTGGTGGCAGGTCATGGTCACTCTGGTGATCGGGATTTACTATGCCAGCGTATTGTCTTGGGCCGGCAGTTATATGTTCTATTCCTTTGGACAGCAGTGGGGCACAGATACCCAAGGCTTCTTCTTCAATACTTACCTACAAAATGGTGAGGGTCTGACGCTCGGTTTTGTACCTGTGCTGTTCTTTGGTCTAGTGGTCGTTTGGGCAGCAGTCATGCTGATTCTTTACGGTGGAGTACGCCGTGGGGTGGAACTGGCGAATAAAATCTTTATGCCATTGCTGGTGATTTTATTCACGATCCTGGTGATTCAGGCAGTCCGTTTACCGGGTGCAGTCGATGGCTTAAATGCTTTCTTCACGCCAAACTGGGAAGCGATGGCCAACTATAAAGTCTGGTTAGCGGCCTTTGGTCATATCTTCTTCTCACTTTCAGTGGGCTTCGGGATCATGTTGACCTATGCCTCTTACTTGAAACGCAAAACTAACCTGACCGGTTCAGGCATTGTGGTGGCATTGGCCAACTCGTCTTTTGAAATTCTGGCGGGTATTGGTGTCTTTGCCGCGCTTGGTTTTATGGCATTCAGCTCAGGTGCGAAAGTTGAAGATGTGGTATCTGGCGGTATTGGTCTGGCCTTTATTGCGTTTCCGAAAATCATTTCCAGTTTAGGTGCAGGTGGTGACCTGTTCGGTTTCCTGTTCTTCGCTTCGTTGACGGTTGCCGGTATTACCTCGATGGTCAGTATCCTGCAAGTTCCGATTGCTGCGTTCCAAGACAAACTGGGCTGGTCAAAGAATAAGTCAGTAACGATTATTGCTGGTGGTTCAGCGGTGATTTCTACCCTGATGTTCTCGACACATAGTGCCATTACCTTTGTCGATATCATCGACTACTTTGCTAATAACATCGGTATTGTCGGTGGTGGTCTGTTATCGATTATTCTGTTGTCGTGGTTCCGTCGTCCATTAATGAAACAGCTGGAAGGCCATGTGAATGAGTTTGCCAGCGTGAAACTGGGTGCCAGCTGGAACTTCATGCTGACGGTGATCACGCCGTTGTCATTATTGCTGGCATTGGGCCTGACCCTGAAATCGATTATGGTAGAAGGTTATGGTGGCTATGCTGCCAGTACCCTATGGATGGTAGGTGGAGGAGTGATGGCATTCTTTATTCTGGGTGCCATTCTGTTCAGCCTGATCAAAGACCGTCACAGCTAGGAGAGCGACTATGAATACATCTGCACTAATCATGATGATCATCTCCATCGTTTTATTATGGGGTGGTCTGGTACTGGCTGTGATTCATCTGGCAAAGAATCCGGAAGAACCAGAAGACTAAAAATCTTCACATAAACCTACTGTTGCCATAAACGGAAGTCATTATCATCCTTGATGATAATGACTTTTTTAATGGCTGATGCTTTGACATGATTTCCGTTTCAGATGGACAAGTCTATACAGCCTTTGCCGTGACTTTATTTGCCGGGCTGGCCACCGTGGTGGGTGGGGGACTGGTATTATTCTTAAAAAAACCTAATTTCCGTTTGCTGGCCTTTGGTCTGGCCTTTGCTGCCGGGGCCATGATCTATGTCTCTTTAACCGAAATTCTGAACAAATCGATCGCGTCCTTTAGCTTAGATTTTGATGAAAAAACCGGTTTTGCCTTTGGCACTTTTGCTTTTTTACTGGGCGTAATTCTGGTGTTGTTGCTGGATCGTTTTGTGCCAAACCCACATGACACTATTGAGACCCATTCTGCCAAGGGCGTCAGTTCACCCCAATTACTGCGTACCGGCATGCTGACCCTGTTTGCGATTAGCGCACATAACCTGCCGGAAGGGCTGGCGACGTTTTTTGCCACGCTGGAAAGTCCTGCTTTGGGTGCGCCATTGGCAGTCGCGATTGCGATTCATAATGTACCAGAAGGCGTGGCGATTGCCCTGCCGGTCTATATGGCCACCGGCCGTAAAGATTATGCGCTCTGGGCCAGTTTGGTTTCCGGACTGGCCGAACCATTAGGAGCAGCGCTCGGGTATTTTATTCTGGCACCTTATATGAGTGAAACCGTCTATGGTCTGATCTTTGGCGTGATTGGCGGGGTGATGGTTTATCTGGCGCTGGATGAATTATTGCCGACGGCAAAGCGCTATTCTGAAGGGCATGAAACAGTCTATGGATTGGTGAGCGGCATGGCGGCATTGGCCAGCAGTCTGGTGATTTTTAAGTTTATTCAATAAGCCATATATTCACTAAATCACGCGCCATAAAAAAAGCAGCTTGCGCTGCCTTTCATTTTAAACACATGACTTATGCAGTTTTTTCTATACGGCAATAGAAGAAACCGTCGCCTTGATCTGCTTTCGGCAACAACTGACGACCATGAATCTGTTCGATACCCCAATCGGCTTCGATTTTGATTTCTTTGGCATCGGCATGTTGAGCAAAGAACTCGACCATCTGCTGTTCGTTTTCGGCTTTTAGAATTGAACAGGTGATGTACAGCAACGTACCGCCAACTTTCAGTTGCTGCCACATATTTTCCAGAATCTGCTTTTGCAGATGTACCGTTTGCGGAATATCTGTAGAGTGACGTAGCAAGCGAATATCCGGATGACGACGGATCACACCAATTGCGGAACATGGTGCATCCAGCACGATACAATCCACCGACTCAGGTGCTGTCCAAGTGATCGCATCAGCCGCGATAATTTCAACGTCGGCATATTCAGTTAATAGTAAACGTTCCAGATTTTCTGCCACACGGACTAAACGTTTGGCATCCTGATCAATGGCATACAGTTTTTTCGGGCTATATTTTTCCAATATATGCGCAGTCTTACCACCCGGAGCGGCGCAGGCATCGACCACGACTTTGCCTTCAAGGTCAGGAAGCAAGGTCGCACACAGCTGAGCATGTTCATCCTGAACCGAGAAACCACCGGCTTCATAGCCTGGCAGGTTCGGAATATGCACATTCTGTTCCAGAACGATACCAACTTCGGAAAGAGTACAGGCACGTGCCTCATAGCCTTCTTCTTCCAGAATTTCCAGATATTCATCACGGCTGACCTGATTGACATTGACACGCAAGGTGAGCGGTGCAATCTGTTTCAAGTCATGTGACAGTTCGGCAAGCTGTTCCGGCCAGTCTTTCTTTAAACGCTTGTAGAGCCAGCTTGGCAGGCCATGCGCCTGATTTAAAGCTAGGTCAAATTCTTCTGTTTCACGTGAAACACGACGCAGCACCGCATTGACCAGACCGCTTAAAGGTTCAAAGCCCAGCTGTTTGGCTGCAGTCACGGTTTCTGAAATCGCAGCATGTGCCGGAATACGGGTACATAGAATCTGGTACAAACCCAAATATAAGCAGCTTTCTAGCGCCTGGTTATCAAGAGGTTTGGTTAATAGCGGCAGGGTGATGGCTTTCAGGCCATGCCACTGACGTAAACAGCCTAGAGTTAACTCGTGATAAAGACCACGGTCACGCTCAGAGACGATGTTGATATGTTGATTGAGTACAGAAGCAAGTGATTGGCCATTTTGTACAGCCAATAGCGTTTTTACAACTTGCGCGCGCAAATTCAAGTTTTTAGCTGATGATTGAATTTGGCTCATGCGAATTTATATCCTACCGACAGTTTTTGAGTTTGATTAATTTGAACAGCATTCAGGGCTTTGCCGCCTGGCCATTGCAGATTGGTGATACAGATGGCATTTTGGTCGCCACACATCACATGCACGCCGTCTTTATCCAAGGCAATCACTTCACCAGGTAGGGCATTGCTTGCATTTTGCGTGGAAAGTGATGAATTCCAGATGCGTAAATTGCTGCTGTCATCCAGCGGAGTAAATGCCACCGGCCAGGGATTAAAGGCACGAATATTACGATCAATGGCTGCTGCAGACTGGGTCCAGTCAATTTGTGCTTCGGCTTTTGACAGTTTATGCGCGTAAACCGTCAGGCTTTCATCCTGGACTTCGCGAGTCTCAAGATAGTGCTGTAAGGTCTGTTCCGATTCAAGCACGGCCATAATCGCCTCTGCACCTTGCAGTGCCAGTTTGTCATGCAGGCTGGCAGAAGTATCTTCGGCAGTAATCGGACATCGTGTTTTATACATCATATCCCCGGTATCCAGACCGGCCGCCATTTTCATAATGGTCACACCCGTTTCGGTATCGCCGGTAGCAATCGCGCGCTGAATCGGGGCTGCACCGCGCCAGCGTGGCAACAGCGAACCGTGTATATTCAGGCAACCATATTTTGGCGTATCCAGAACCACTTGTGGCAGGATCAGGCCATAAGCTGCCACCACCATCACATCTGCATTTAAGGCTTTAAGTTCCGCTTGCGCCGCCAGACCTTCTTCAGTCGATGACTTGAAATGTAAAGGCTGATAGACCGAAAGATGACGTTCAAGCGCTAACTGCTTCACCGCAGATGCCGTGAGCTTTTGTCCACGTCCGGCCTTGCGGTCCGGTTGAGTATAGACCGCCACAATTTCATGTTCGGTTCTAAGCAACGCAGCCAATGCAGTCGCTGCAAATTCTGGTGTGCCTGCAAATATGATCTTCACACATGAAATTCCAAATAAACTTAAAAGCTATTATAAGCCAAAAGCCAAATTTCAGCCTAATCGTTGCAAAAACTTATCGAATAGAGCCTGTGAGTGCTTGAATTTCAGTGGAATTTTTATATAAAAAAAACTCATGCAAATTGTAAAAATTATTCATGAAAGTTTTGTATTGTCCTGATGATGATGGCGGTATAGTAGATTTCATTAAGAAATTTTTATCGTCAGATCATCCAAACCTCTCGATAGACATTTTTGCCTGCATCTACACTCAAAAGGCCATCTTGTAAATCAAGGGCTTGTAGTATGATAGGTTTAAAATTCAACTGATTTAAGCTCTTTGTCAGTATGATTTAGCCAGAGTGGATCTGCCCGATTCATTGCAAGCTCAAACTTTGTTGGAAATATAAAATGCCTGACTATCGTTCAAAAACATCGACACACGGAAGAAATATGGCTGGCGCACGCGGTTTATGGCGTGCCACCGGCATGAAAGATGAAGATTTCGGTAAGCCGATTATTGCGGTGGTGAACTCGTTCACCCAGTTTGTACCGGGTCACGTTCATTTGAAAGACTTAGGTCAGCTGGTGGCACGTCAAATTGAAGCGTCAGGCGGCGTGGCCAAAGAATTCAATACTATTGCTGTCGATGATGGCATCGCGATGGGTCATGACGGCATGCTATATTCATTGCCTTCACGGGATCTGATTGCAGACTCGGTCGAGTACATGGTCAATGCGCATTGTGCCGACGCAATGGTGTGTATCTCGAACTGTGACAAGATCACCCCGGGGATGTTAATGGCTTCAATGCGTCTGAACATTCCGGTGGTATTTGTCTCTGGCGGTCCAATGGAAGCGGGCAAGGTCAAAATCCGTGGCAATGAAAAAGCCATCGACCTGGTTGATGCCATGATTGTTGCAGCAGATGACAGCTTCACTGATGAAGAAGTCGCTGAATATGAGCGTTCAGCTTGCCCAACCTGTGGTTCATGTTCAGGCATGTTCACTGCAAACTCGATGAACTGTTTGACTGAAGCACTTGGTTTATCGCTTCCGGGCAATGGTTCAACACTGGCAACCCATGCCAACCGTAAAAAATTATTTGAAAAAGCCGGTCAACTAATTGTTGAATTGGCGAAACGTCATTATGAACAGGAAGATTACAGCATCTTGCCACGTTCAATCGCAACCAAAGCAGCGTTTGAAAATGCCATGACGCTGGATATTTCCATGGGTGGTTCAACCAATACGGTTCTGCATTTGTTGGCAGCAGCACACGAGGCTGAAGTTGACTTTACCATGACCGACATCGACCGCTTGTCGCGTAATGTGCCGGTACTATGTAAAGTTGCGCCAGCGAAACAGGATGTCCATATGGAAGATGTACACCGTGCCGGTGGCATCATGTCGATCTTGGGTGAACTGGATCGTGCAGGCTTGCTGGATACATCTGTTCCAACCGTTCATGAAAAAACTTTAAAAGATGCCTTGGATAAATGGGACATCATCCGTACTGAAGATGAAGAGGTGTATCAATTCTTTAAGTCAGCGCCGGGCGGTGTACCAACGCAAACCGCATTCTCGCAAGACCGTTATTATGCACGTTTAGATGGTGACCGTGACAATGGTGTGATCCGTAATGCAGCCAATGCATTCTCGCAAGATGGTGGCCTGGCAGTACTTTATGGCAACATCGCACTAGAAGGCTGTATCGTAAAAACAGCAGGTGTGGATGATTCAATCCTGAAATTCAACGGGACTGCACGTGTGTTTGAAAGTCAGGATGCTGCAGTTGAAGCCATTCTTGGCGGCAAAATCACTGCGGGTGATGTTGTGGTGATTCGCTACGAAGGTCCACGTGGTGGTCCGGGCATGCAGGAAATGCTGTACCCGACCAGTTATCTCAAATCGAAAGGTTTGGGTAAAGACTGTGCACTTTTAACAGATGGCCGTTTCTCGGGTGGTTCATCTGGTCTGTCGATTGGTCACGTGTCTCCTGAAGCAGCGGAAGGTGGTGCGATTGGTCTGGTTGAAGATGGTGACCGTATCGAAATTGATATTCCAAACCGTACCATTCACCTGGCAGTGGATGATGCAACCATGGCAGCACGTCGTGAAGCCCAAGAAGCCAAAGGCTGGCAGCCTGCTGAACAGCGTCCTCGTAAAGTGTCTAAAGCACTCAAAGCGTATGCGATGCATACCACCAGTGCCTCGAAAGGTGCAGTACGTGATATCTAATTTGTAATTTTACAGATTTAAAAAGCACTCCAGATGGGGTGCTTTTTTTTATTTGAAATTTATAGATTCAATAAGACGGGGGTCTTAAAGGAAATTGTTTAATTGCAGTTTATAACCTTCGGTTCGACCTACTTTTGTTTCGGCAAAAGTAGGCAAAACTACTATCATCTGCAAAACTCGTCCGAAACTAGCATTTTTCACTTATATCGCAGAAACAGTAAATATTAATTGTAGTCCTGCCTCGGACAGTTGCAGATGACTTTGGCATGTATCGAATATTATAGAAGCAGCTGAAAGCTGTATTGCTTTGTTTTAATTCTATACAATGACCTTAAAATAAATTGTCCAAGACCGAAGCTTAAAATTGGTCATCGCCCAGGAAGAGAATAATGAGTAAAGATAATATCCGCGAGCATTCAGCCCCCGTTTATGAAGGCATTGAAAATGCACCGGCGCGTTCCATGATGCGTGCTACCGGTTTTAAAGATGCCGATTTTAAACGGCCATTTATTGGTATCGCTTCGACCTGGGCCAATGTCACACCATGTAATATGCATATTGATGGTCTGGCCAGAACAGTCGAGCAGGGCGTCAGTGCCGCGGGTGGTAAGGGCATTATCTTTAATACCATTACGATTTCAGATGGTATTTCCAATGGCACGGAAGGTATGAAATATTCACTGCTATCACGGGAAGTGATCGCAGACTCCATTGAAACGGTCGTGGGTTGCCAGGCTTATGATGGAGTCATCGCGATTGGTGGCTGTGATAAAAACATGCCGGGTTGCATCATGGGGTTGGCCCGCTTAAACCGTCCAGGGTTGTTTATTTATGGTGGAACCATCAAACCCGGCGAAGGCCATACCGACATGATTTCGGTATTTGAAGCAGTCGGTCAATATGCCAAAGGTGAAATTAACGCGATTCAAGTCAAGCATATTGAAGAAGTATCCTTGCCGGGTCCGGGCTCTTGTGGCGGCATGTATACGGCCAACTCGATGGCCTCTGCAATTGAAGCACTCGGTATGAGCTTGCCGGGTTCGTCCGCGCAAGAAGCAGTTTCGGATGACAAACAAATTGACTGTGCCCGTGCCGGTGAAGCAGTCATGAATCTGTTACGACTGGATATCAAGCCACGTGACATCATGACCAAGGCTGCTTTTGAAAATTCGATCAAGGTCTTGATTGCGCTGGGTGGTTCGACCAATGGCGTGTTGCATCTGCTAGCCATGTCGCATACCGCAGGGGTTGAATTGAGTCTGGATGACTTTGTCCGAATTGGCAAAGATATTCCGGTGGTGGCCGATGTGCGCCCATCTGGTAAGTATTTAATGTCTGAACTGATTGCCATCGGTGGGATTCAACCACTGATGAAGCGCATGCTGGATGCCGGCATGCTGGATGGGTCCTGTTTAACGGTCACAGGTAAGACGCTGGCAGAAAACCTGGCCGATGTGCAGGACTATCCGGAAGGTCAGCAGATTATTCTGCCTTTTGATGCGCCCGTGAAAAAAGATTCCCATCTGGTGATTTTGAAAGGCAATCTGTCGCCGAAGGGCGCTGTGGCCAAGATTACCGGTAAGGAAGGTCTGCATTTTGCTGGCCCGGCACGGGTCTTTGAAGGCGAGCAGGGTGCCATGCGCGGGATTCTGGATGGCGAAGTCCAGCCGGGTGAAGTGGTGGTGATTCGTGGCGTCGGCCCTAAAGGTGGTCCGGGCATGCCGGAAATGCTGAAACCGACTTCTGCGATTATTGGTAAAGGTCTGGGCGCTTCGGTGGCTTTAATTACTGACGGACGCTTCTCTGGTGGCAGTCATGGCTTTGTGATTGGTCATGTGACGCCAGAAGCTTATGAGGGTGGCCCGATTGGTCTGGTGAAAAATGGTGACCAGATTTCAATTAATGCTGAAACCCGGGAAATGACCTGGCATGTTGCGGAAGAAGAAATTGCCGCACGTCAAGCGGCCTGGACCAAACCTCAGCCAAACTATACTCACGGTGCGCTGGCCAAATTCGCCAAACTGACTTCAGGTGCAGAAACCGGTGCAGTCACTGACCTGAATCTTGACCTCTAATCCATTGTTAAACATTGAACATTTGCTTATCTTAATCGGGCGTAAGACCCTCACCGACAGTCAGGTGGAGGATACAAGCGAGTGGCGATAGCCATATTAAAGATAATGTTTTCTTGGTTTTATTGCTTATTTTTGCTATAATTTAAACACTACAATTCTTTTATAAACAATGATTTAATGAAGATTTCACAACACTACAAGTTTAGGCTTCTGCCTAACCAAGAACAGGAAATATTGCTTAATCAAGCAATAGGTTCTGCTCGTTTTGTGTGGAATCAAATTCTCGCTAAATCATTTGAAATGTTTGCTAAAGATGAATATATTCGTTACGAAAGCATTGAAAAAAAATTAGTGCCCCTTAAAAAAACACCTGAATTTTCTTTTCTTGGTCAAACATATTCAGCTTGCTTACAGCAAAAAATACGTGATCTTGCTCAAGCATGGGGTAAGTTTTACAACAAAAAAGAACAAGCTCGTTTAAAGCAAAACAAGCGGAAACCACGTAAACCCAATTTTTTTAAATTGGCTAATGGTGGTGAGATTCAGCTTAGACCACTCATGCCAAGATTCAAGAAGAAATCAGATGGTGAGCAATCTTTTAGACTTCCATTTGCAGATTGTGAGGTTATTAGTGATCGAGTTTCTTTGCCTAAAAAACAGGTTGGATAAGATTTAAAAAATCACAAGAAATTGTTGGTAAAATCACAAGTATTACAATTAAGAAAATTTGTGGGCTTTGGTATGTTTCATTTTGTACTAACCGTGAAATCGAACAACCAATTCATCCATCAAAATCTGCAATTGGTGTTGATCTTGGCATTAAGCAATTAATTACAATATCAACAGGTCAGGTATTTGACCCAATCAATAGTTTTAAAGCCAATCAAGTAAAGTTGGCTAGGCTTCAACGCAAGTTGAGAAAGAAAACCGAATTTAGTCAAAATTGGAAAAAACTTAATTTAAAGATCAATAAATTACATCATCATATTGCCAATATTCGGCATGACTACTTGCACAAAGTCACGACAACTCTCAGCAAAAACCACGCAATGATCGTAGTTGAGGACTTAAAAGTAGCCAATATGTCGAAGTCAGCCAAAGGCTCAATCGAAGAAAAAGGAAAGAATGTTAAAGCTAAATCAGGCTTGAACAAATCAATCCTAGATCAAGGTTGGTCAATGCTTGTTAATATGTTGGTGTACAAACAGCAATGGCGAGGTGGTTTACTCGTTAAAGTTGACCCTAAATATACAAGTCAGACTTGTAGTTCATGTGGTCACGTTGCAAAAGAAAATAGGCTCACTCAGGCAAACTTTAGTTGTGTCGAGTGTGGCTTTAGCGAGAATGCAGATATTAATGCTTCTCGCAACATTTTAGCGGTGGGACACACCGTTTTGTCTGTCGAGGGAAGATGCGGTAAAGATCGCCCTGTGAAGCAGAAAGCAAGTGAAATCCGTGAGGAAGTCACCTAAGAGCTTTTGCTTTTAGAATCCCCCACTTGAGCTAGTCGAAAGTGGGGGGAGTATGTCAAGACTTGATATAAGTTTTTACACCATGCAGGGCTTTTGCTCTGCGATCTTAAAAATAGATTATTCTGTACAGATTCAATTTTTTGAACTGCACACCGTCATCTTTGTCGAGGCCGAACTCATGTCCCTGTTACGCCGTTGGTTTGATCCAATCCGATCGAGTTGGTTTTACCAGAAACCAATCCGTCAAACGGTGTTATCTATTCAAGATGGGCTGAGTATCCATTTAAGACTGGATGATGTGTACAGCTATCTGGCGGTACAGCAGCTGCCCCAGCTCGAAGAAATTTTAAGTCCGCAGCTCAAGCCGCTGAAAGTAATTATTTCCAGTTCGCATGCAGCCCCCCCAAATCAGATGTCTTTTGATGAATGGCAGCACTACACCCTAAATGATGCCAAGATTCTGTCGAAACAGCATCGTTTTAGTTTTCATGACACGCCAGAATTGCCCAGCGCTGAAGCCTTGCAACAGGCGGAACTGATTTTACGGCATACCCCGCTGCGCGGGCAGGATTTTCTGTATTTGCTGGAAGATGTGTTTCATATGTTGTGGCAAAAACAGACCGGAAAATTACGCACCCTTCATGCCATGGCCAGTCGTCATCATCAGCCACAGGACTTTCCCGAACGTATTTTTGACCAGACCCCGATTCTGGCCAGCTATTTTAATTTAGGCGGACGCCAGTATCAGGCAGTCGATGACCTGTTGCGTCTGACCCGGCGTCTGGAGCAGCAAAAACTGCTGACCGGTAATCCGATTTTTATGATCGATCACATTGAATGGCGTGAGCATCTAATCAGTGATGCCGAAGAGCTGAACGAGATCCAGTCGATGGATCCGGAACTGGACTTGTATATCGCGCTGGAAGATCCGATCTCCTGGCTTTTGCTGGCCTATATCAAGGAAGAACTGGCCGATTATTATAATATCCAGTTGAATGTCTATCCCTTGTCCTATCGTGGCCGGGATGAGTTTGACTGGAGTCTGGCCACACGTTTATCCAAACGGACGGACGTAGAATTTACCCCGTTTTGCCGACCGACCGAGCAGGCGATTGCGCCAATGGCACAGTTATTTTATAGCTGTCCCGAGGAGCAGCGGATTGAGGCGATGTACCAGATCTTGCAGGCTGTCTGGACCCGTGGTGAAGACCTGTCTTATGCACCCCATTTCAAACTTTTGCAGCAACAGTTAAATATTGTAGATCTGACCCAGAACGATATTCTGGTGAAGCTGCAGGACAATGATATGCTCTGTGAAATGAAGTCGCAGCCGAACTTTCCGGTACTGGAACTGCGGATAGATGATCAAAGTTATACATTTAATAGCTTATATCGGGTCTGGATGATTGAAAGTATTTTCAGTAATGTGTTAGAAGAAAAGTATAAAAGTAATAATCAAACTGAAAGTGAACTGAAAAAACATGGAAAAGATCAAAGCTGAATCACTAGAACATGCACGTCAACAGATCGATGCCATTGATACAGCTTTAGTTGAGCTGATCGCTGCGCGTCAATTTTATGTTGATCAAACCACCCGTTTCAAAAAAACCGAAACCGATTTGCAGTCACCAGAACGTATGGAACAGATTGTAGAAAATGTTAGGGCATTGGCGCAAAAGCAGGGCCTCGATCAGGAGTTTATTGAACATCTATACCGTGAAATGTTCCAATACTTTATTCAACGTGAACTGAAAGAGTTTCGTCCTTAAACGGGCTCATTTCAGTTCAACTACGCCGGACGATCTTCAAGCTATGCAGGAGATCTTGCTGTAGCCATGGCGATTTTTAAGCACAACATCGCCTTTTTGCAAAAATAATTTATCCATAAAAAGCCCATTCAGCCAAGTGCCTAAAGCCTTGCCTGGACGGGCTTTGCACGGTTTTATAGAAATTATGGTAAAAAAAATAAATTGATTTTATTAAATATTTTTACAATGTAGGTTTGATTTAATTTAAAAAGTATATATATTGTATATACATCTTTTGCAAAGCAGTCTTTATTTTGGAGAGATAAGCAATGAGCGAGCAAATCAAAAAAATAAAGACAGGCAAGAAAGATGGACAACTTTTAATTCGTATTCAGAGTACGGAGCGTGATGAATTTATTCGTCTCTGCGAAGAACTGGATACTAGTGCTGCTCGTGAATTAAGAAAATTTATTCGTGGTTTTGTGAAACAACACAAGCCTAACGAATAGCCTTACTAGGGAGTAATACCATGGCTAAGCAAGTTAAATCTTTAAAGCAAGAAATCAAAGCACGTTTGAAAAAGATTTCAAAACATAAAGGCAAATTGAAGCAACTGAAGCAAGCGCTTAAAAAACAGAAATAAGCCAACGCGAATCAATTGCCAGTCACTTAAAACAGTTTATTCTAGACAGACTGTTTTAGGCTACAAAAAAGACCGAACATATATGTTCGGTCTTTTTGCTTGCAACAGGCTGTGCCCAGTCATCGCTGAATTTTATTTTTTATCGACCAGACTGAAGAACCAGTTTAAGAACAGGGCTGCAAACGTTGCCGTACCAATACCACCCAGATTGAAGCTACCAAAAGTCAGGGCAAAATCACCCGTACCTAAAATAATGGTCACCGCAGCCACCATCAGGTTCTTGTTCTGCGAAAAATCGACCTTGTTCTCAATCCAGATTTTGGCACCGGCAATGGTAATCAAACCAAAGACTACAATCGAAGCACCGGTCAGAATCGCTGTCGGAATCGTGTGAATAATCGCACCAAATTTAGGCGATAAACCCAAGAACACAGCAAAGACACCTGCGACTGCAAAGATGATAGTCGAGTAGACCCGTGTTACGGCCATCACACCAATGTTTTCACCATAGGTGGTCATACCCGGCGCACCCACACCACCGGCTAAAGTGGTTGCAACACCATCTGCCACAAAGGCTTTACCAATATGCGGATCCAGGTTTTCACCAGTCATCGCGCCTACGGCTTTAATATGTCCCAGATTTTCAGCCACCAGAATTAAGGCAATCGGCGCAATGATCAGCATGGCATTCAATTCAAAGGTCGGTGCATGGAAAGTCGGTAAACCGAACCAGGCCGCTTGCTGAATGGGAAGGAAGTTGATTGCAGTGCCATAACCCAGGACATTACTGAGTACAAAGTAGATCAGATAAGCCAATAACAGGCCGACCAATAACAGCAGGCGCTGTAATAAGCCACGGGTGAATACGGCAATTGAACCCATGCACAGCACAGTGACCAGGGACATCCACATATTGAAGGTATTGCCCATCACACTTTTCACTGTGACTGGAGCAAGGTTCAGGCCGATAATCATCACCACGGCACCGGTTACCACCGGTGGCATCAGCTTTTCAATCCAGCGGGTGCCGGTCGCCATGACCAGAAAGCCCATCAGCGCATAGAAGATGCCACATGCGATAATCCCGCCTGCTGCAACGCCAATATTTGGATTCAGTCCGCCACCACCCGCATAACCGGTTGCCGCGATCACCACACCAATAAAGGCAAAGCTTGAACCTAGATAACTTGGAACCCGGCCACCGGTGATTAAAAAGAACAGAATAGTACAGATCCCTGACATTAAAATCGCCAGGTTAGGATCAAAGCCCATTAAAAAAGGTGCCAGTACAGTCGCGCCAAACATGGCAAAAGCATGTTGTACACCCAAAATGACCGTTTGTGCGGGTGGCAAATACTCTGCGGTACCTACTGGTCGTGCATCGATACTGCCCTCATAAGGGCGCCATTTGGGAAACCAACTGGACATAAAATGAGCACTCAAAAGATAAATTGTGCACATCATACTCTTGTTCTTTAGAAGATTTAATCACTTAAACAAAATTTTTGTTCAAATTAATTCTATGACTTTATTTAAGATTTTACCGGGCGGTAAAAGAATACTGGGTTAAAATTAAAGTGAAATCAGTAGATTAATTTCTTATTATGAATAGGGGTATCTATAAATAAATCTGATTTACTATATAAAATAAAATATTTCCTGGCTATTGACTGGTCAATAAAAAAGCACATCACCAGGATGTGCTTTCAAATGGGCATTTTTGCTTAGCCAGTATTACGCAAACCGGCTGCAATACCGGCAATACTGACCATCAGCGCATGATCTACCGGGGTGTTTTCGGCCTGTTGCTGTTCCAGATATAAACGGCGACGTTTCATCAGTTCAGCTTGCAGCAAGTGCAAGGGTAACAGATATGGTTTACGTACCTTCATGGACTGATCCAGTACGCCATTGCTGCTGAGCAGTTTCGATTCACCTTTCAAGCTTAACAGGGTTTGTACGGCATCCTGCAAACGTTGGCGCAACGCTGTCCCCAGAATTTTCAGATCTTCATCCTGGGTCAGATGCGATTCATAATACAGCGCTACATGGGCATCGGCTTTAGACAGTACCATTTCCAGCATATCAATCAGGGTCTGGAAATATGGCCACTCGGCCAGCATCTCATCGAGTACATTACACTGTCCCTGATCTAGGACCTCATTCAGTGCGGCACCGGTACCGAGCCAGGCAGGCAACATCAGGCGAATCTGGGTCCAGGCAAATACCCAGGGAATTGCCCGTAAGGATTCAATGCCGCCGCTGACTTTACGTTTGGCGGGACGTGAACCCAGCGGCAGCATTTGTAGTTCAAGCTCCGGGGTAACAGTACGCAGGTATTTTACAAAATGCGGATTTTCACGCACGGTCTGGCGATAGACCTGAACAGACAGTTCGGTCATTTGATGCATCAGGTCGCGCCATTCCTGTTTTGGTTCTGGTGGCGGGAGCAGGGTCGCTTCCAGGGTTGCAGCGGTATAAATTTCCAGATTTTGCAGCGCGATTTCTTCCAGTCCGAATTTAAAGCGGATCATTTCGCCCTGTTCAGTCACCCGGATTGCACCGGAAATAGAGCCCGGTGGCTGAGAGAACAAGGCTTGCTGGGTTGGCGCACCACCACGGCTGATTGAACCGCCACGACCATGAAACAGGGTCAATTGCACGCCATGTTGCTGGGCAACTGCGGTCAGTTCTTCCTGGGCACGATATTGGGCCCAGTTGGCCGACATAAAACCAGCATCCTTGGCAGAATCAGAATAGCCAATCATCACCTCATGCTTGCCCTGAATATGCTGTTTGTACCAGTGCATATTGAACAGGGTCGACATGGTTGCGGCTGCACCATCCAGATCTTTTAAGGTTTCAAACAGAGGAACCACCCGTAACGCCTGCTCGATGCCGGCTTCTTTTTGTAAAAGCAGTACCGCCAAGACATCACTTGGATATTCTGCCATGGAAATAATATAGGCACCCAGAGACTCGCTCGGCTGTTCGGCCAATGTGCGCATGGTGGCAAAGACTTCCTGTACATCCGGATGTTCAATCAGGCTGCCGACCGGTTCATTCAGATGTTTTGGCAGCAACGGACGCTTGCTTTGCAATTCCTGCAGTAAAAAGTTTTGACGGGCCTGTTCGGTCCAGGTTTCAAAATTCCCCAGTCCTAAATATTCAGTAATAGCTGAAATCGCCTGACGGTGACGGCCAGATTCCTGGCGGATATCCAGTTTTAGCAGTTCGATCCCAAAACTGTTGACCCGGTAAATAAAGTCCAGCAGGCTGCCATTGGCAATTTCGGCCAGATTGCAGTCCATCAGTGAACGGTAGCAGGTCAGGAGCGGTTGTAAAAGTTCGTCTTTACTTTTAATCACCAGACTGTCATCGGCATCATTGCCTTTTAATTTTTCTGCCAGCCAGTGCCGCGTGGCTTTCAGGCGGGTACGGGTGTCACGTAGATATTCACGATAGGGTTCAGGATGGGGCTGGCCCAAGGCTGCGGAAATTTCCGGACTGCATTGCTGAATGGATAGTTCCCAGCGCAGGTTTTCAATATCGCGTACATAGAGATCGGCTGCTTTCCAGCGCGACAGCCATAGTACTTCCTGAGTGACGGTGTGGGTGACATTTGGGTTGCCATCGCGATCACCCCCCATCCAGGAGGCAAAACGTACTGGTGCGACATCTAAGGGAAGGTTCTGGCCACATTGCGCCTGAACCATGCCATTTAGTTCGCGGATAAATTTTGGTACTGCATTCCACAGGGTCTGTTCAATGGTGGTAAAGCCCCATTTCGCTTCATCAATCGGAGTCGGGCGATGCTGACGGATTTCATCGGTTTGCCAGGCGGAGCTGATCAGCTGTTTAAGATCGGCCAGAACAGCCTGGCGTTCACATGGCGTCAGTTTCTGCTGGTCGAATTTGGACAGGGCATTATTGATGCCATCATATTTTTGAATCAGGGTACGGCGGCTGACTTCTGTGGGATGCGCGGTCAGGACCAGTTCAATTTTCAGTTCACAGATTTGCTGATACAGCGTATCTGCAGAAATTTCCTGCTGTTTAAATTTTTCAAATAAAGGCACCAGAGGATTGGGCGATTCTGCAGTGTCATCAAACTCGCTCTGACGGCGACGACGTACCACATGATATTGTTCGGCAATATTGGCAAAGTTTAAAAAGTGGGTAAAGGCACGGGTCAGCGGCAGGATTTCGGCATCTTCCAGGCTCAAAAACAGTTGTTCCAGTTGTTTTTCTGCTTCGACCTGTCCATCGCGAGCGCCTTTGGACAGGGCACGGATCTGCTCGATCTGATTAAACAAATCCTGCCCGGCATGTAATTTTAAGGTTTCCCCAAGCAAATTACCCAGTAAGCGTACGTCTTCGCGTAGTGGTGCATCAATCTGTTGAATCATTTTTTATTCCCTCACATGCATGCTTTGACTATACCGCGACTGCATGACAATCCAAGTCCCCTAGAGACAAAAGTTGCAGAACATAGGCTGCTTTTTTAGCAACTTTTAGGCCATATACGGTGATCGGTGATCAATCCAAAGGAAAGGATTTAATCCGAAAGGGCATATTTCAGCATAAACAGTTCAATGGCCTCGCCAATAATCTGTTGCTGTTCTGCGCTTGAAGGGGGAGGGCTGAGACCCAACAGGATTTTCTGATGACGGGTTCCGGTCAGCAGGGACACGATCAGCTCGGTCTGTTTTTCTGGAAGATCGACCCGAATAAAGCGGTATTGCTGGGCCAGAGCAAAGAAATCATTCCAGACTGCATCCAGTTTGTTATGCGAGGCCTGATAAAACTGTTCTGCCAGAGGACTTTGCTGCGAGGCCAGTTCCATCAGTAGCAGGTCCAGCTTGATCGCTTCTGGTAAATGAATAATATTTAAAGCGCGCTGACAGGCCTGATAAAACTCCTGCGCAAAGTCACTGCTCGGCTGCAAGAGTTGAGGATGTTCATGCAGAATGGCTTCACAGGTATCCTCAATCGCACAGCTAAACAGGGTCGCCTTATCCTGAAAATGGTTATACACCGTCAGCTTGGTTACACCTGCCTCACGTGCAATCTGGTTCATGCTGGAGGCATGATAGCCATGCGCTAAAAACAGCGCTTTGGCCACGCTGAGTATGCGCTGACGCTTTTCCAGATCCTTGGGTCGTCCTACAGGTATTTGCACAATTTCTTCCAAAAAAAGTCAACACGGTCATTGCTTTGATGATTCAGTTGTAATTAGTGTACCGGGTGGTATATTAATTAAAAAACAAGCAATTCAATATATCAGCATAGTTTGCCCTAAAAAAGATGATCAGATAAGAGCGAATAAGATGAGCAGGATTTACAGCGTATTGGCTGGCATGGTGGTGCTTTGCAGCGTGACCTTAACCGGGTGCAGCAAAGATACTGCTGCAGCAGAACAGGAAGTTCCCTTTGTCATGGTGGCCACACCCACCACTTCACAGCATGAATTAAAAAGTTATGCCGGTGATGTGCAGGCGCGCCAGCAAACGGCGCTGGCCTTTCGGGTCGCTGGACAGGTGACCCAGCGCTTCGCCGATGTGGGTGACCAGGTCAAAGTCGGGCAAGTCCTGGCAACTCTGGATGTCAAAGATGCCCAGCTGCAGCTGAATGCAGCACGTGCCCAGCTGGAAAGCGCGCAGTCTGCCACTAAGATTGCTCAGGATGAATTACAACGTTTCAAGCAGTTATTGCCATCCAATGCCGTGAGCCGCTCACAATATGACGCGATCGAAAACCAGTACAAGACCGCCCTGTCAAATCTGAAGCAGGCACAATCCAACTATGATACCGCTAAAAACCAGACTGCTTATAACCAGCTGATTGCCACCAGAAACGGCGTAATCACTGCACGCAATATTGAAACAGGTCAGGTGGTCGCTGCCGGGCAGGCGGCGTATGAACTGGCAATTGCCGGCGAGCGTGAAGTGGTGATTGGGGTGCCGGAACAGGCAATTGCTGAAATTAGGGTGGGGCAAGCGGCTCTGGTCACCTTATGGTCCAAACCTGAAGAAAAATTTGCCGCCATTGTCCGAGAGATTTCACCGGCAGCGGACCAGTCGCGTACCTTCAGGGTTAAAGTTTCCTTACGTGAAGGCAATGGCCAGATCCAGCTGGGACAAAGTGCCCGGGTATTTTTTCAGCACAGCCGCGATAATATGCTCAGTGTGCCGCTATCCAGTGTCTCGGCAACGGATCAGCAGGCTTATGTCATGGTGGTCCAGTCGGATCATACCTTACGTAAAGTCCCGGTCCAGCTCGGTGCCTATGGCCGGGACAGTGTTCCTGTATTCAGTGGCCTCAAGCCGGAAGACTATGTGGTGATTGGCGGCGTACATCTGCTGCGTAACCAGCAAAAAATCAATCCGATTGATCGTGAAAACCGTCGTGTGACCATTCAGGCAGGGAGTTAAGCATGAACTTTAACCTGTCGGAATGGGCTTTAAAAAATAAAGGTCTGGTGCTGTATTTCATGATCCTGCTGGGTCTGATCGGCATCGTCTCTTATTCCAAACTGTCACAAAGTGAAGATCCGCCTTTTACCTTTAAAGTCATGGTGATCCAGACTTACTGGCCGGGTGCCAGTGCCAAAGAAATCTCCCTACAGGTCACTGACCGGATTGAAAAGGAACTGATGACCACGGGACAGTATGACCGCATCATGGCCTATTCGCGTCCGGGTGAATCCATGGTGACTTTTGTTGCCAAGGATTCCCTGGCTTCGAAAGATGTCGCTGATGTCTGGTATAACGTGCGCAAGAAGGTGGGCGATATCCGGCATGAATTGCCACAAGGGGTACAAGGGCCGTTCTTTAATGATGAATTCGGCGATACCTTTGGCAATATTTATGTGCTCAAGGGTAAAGATTTTGACTATGCGACCCTCAAGGAATACGCCGACCGCTTACAGCTGCAACTGCAACGGGTCAAAGATGTTGCCAAAGTTGAGCTGATTGGCCTGCAAGACCAGAAAATCTGGATTGAGATTTCCAATACCAAGGCCATTCAGCTGGGCGTTCCAGTCATGGCGATTCAGCAAGCCCTGCAGCAGCAAAATGCCACCACCCAGTCCGGTTTTTTTGAAACCGGTTCAGACCGGATTCAGGTGCGGGTCAGTGGTGCATTAAACAGTGTTGAAGAATTAAGACAGATGCCGCTGCTGGTCAATGGCAAAACTATTCAGCTGGGAGATGTCGCAGAAGTCTATCGAGGCTTTAGTGATCCGGCACAGCCCCGGATGCGCTTTATGGGCGAAAACGGCATTGGTATTGCTGTATCGATGCGCAAGGGTGGGGACATCATTGCCTTGGGTAAAAATCTGGAACAGGAATTCGCCCGCCTGCAAAAAGCTCTGCCACTCGGCATGGAGCTGCAAAAAGTCTCCGATCAGCCGGTGGCAGTTAAACGCAGTATTAACGAATTTATGAAAGTGCTGGCAGAAGCGGTGATTATCGTATTGCTGGTCAGTTTTTTCTCGCTCGGTTTCCGGACCGGTCTGGTGGTGGCTTTCTCGATTCCGCTGGTGCTGGCCATGACCTTTGCCGGTATGCAGCTGTTTGATGTCGGACTGCATAAAATTTCCTTGGGGGCGCTGATTCTGGCCCTCGGTCTGCTAGTCGATGATGCCATTATCGCGATTGAAATGATGGCGATTAAAATGGAGCAGGGTTATAGCCGTTTACAGGCGGCCGGGCATGCCTGGCGCACCACGGCTTTTCCTATGCTGACCGGGACCCTGATTACCGCTGCCGGTTTTCTGCCGATCGCCACTGCAGCTTCGAGTACCGGGGAATATACCCGTTCGATTTTCCAGGTAGTGACCATTGCATTGCTGGTGTCCTGGATTGCCGCGGTACTATTTGTGCCATATTTAGGCGATAAACTTCTACCGGATTTCAACAAAGATTTAATTCAAAAAGCGCCGTGGTACCAGCGTCTCTGGGCACGTCTGCGCAAACAGCCAGAACCTCAGCCGATTGTGCATCACGCCGGTAAACATTATGACCCCTATCAAACCCGGTTTTATCGGGGTTTTCGCCGTTGGGTCGATGCCTGTGTGACCTATCGTAAAACTGTCATTGCTGCCACGGTCGGAATTTTTATTCTGTCTATTTTAATGTTTAAGCTGGTGCCGCAGCAGTTTTTCCCGCCCTCGAACCGGGCTGAAATTCTGGTGGATCTCAAACTTGAAGAAGGTGCATCACTGAAGGCCACTGAAGCTGCAGTAAAAAAAGTCGAAGCCTTTTTATCAAAACAAGAGGGCATTGATAACTATGTGGCTTATGTTGGGATGGGATCGCCGCGTTTCTATTTACCGCTCGATCAGCAGCTGCCGCAAACCAGCTTTGCCCAGTTTGTGGTATTGGCTTCCTCGCTGGAAGACCGGAATGAAATCCGCAAATCCTTAAGTGACCAGATTCGAAAGTTATTGCCAGAAGTGCGTACCCGGGTGTCCTTGCTGGAAAATGGCCCGCCTGTGGGCTATCCACTACAGTTCAGGGTATCGGGTGAAGACTTAGGATTAGTCCGTGAATGGGCGCAGAAAGTTGCAGCCACCGTGGGAGAAAATCCGAATACCACCAATGTGCATCTGGACTGGGGCGAGCCGAGCAAAGTCATTAAACTGCAGATCGATCAGGATCGTGCCCGTCAGCTTGGGGTGAGCAGCAGTGAACTGGCCAATGTACTCAACAGCTCGATTTTGGGGGCCGGCATTGATCAGTATCGGGAAAAACGTGAACTGATTGAAATCCGTTTACGTGGTGCTCAGGCTGAACGGGTGGAGGTAGCATCTTTAGCCAGTCTGGCTGTGCCGACCGCAACCAGTACATCAGTACCTTTGGCGCAGCTGGCCAAGATTGAATACAGCTTTGAGGAAGGTCTGATCTGGCATCGTAATCGCTTGCCGACCATTACCGTGCGTGCCGATATTCGTAGCAAGTTGCAGCCCGCTACTGTGGTCAATGAACTCAAAGAGCCACTGGAAAAAATCCGGGCAGAGCTGCCGAATGGCTATCTGCTGCAAGTGGGGGGTACAGTTGAAGAATCGGCTCGTGGACAGAACTCGGTGAATGCCGGCATGCCTTTATTCCTCGCAGTCGTCATGACCCTGCTGATGATTCAGCTCAAGAGCATCTCACGGGCCTTTATTGTGTTCCTGACCGCACCTTTAGGCATTATCGGAGTGGTGTTATTCCTGTTAATTTTCAATAAACCTTTCGGTTTTGTTGCGATGCTCGGAACGATTGCCTTATCCGGAATGATCATGCGCAACTCGCTGATTCTGATTGACCAGATCGAGCAGGATATTCAGGCCGGAGAGTCGCAGTGGGATGCCATCATCAATGCCACAGTACGCCGTTGTCGTCCGATCGTATTGACCGCACTGGCTGCAGTTCTGGCCATGATTCCCTTGTCCCGCAGTATTTTCTTCGGGCCAATGGCGGTGGCGATTATGGGTGGTTTGATTGTGGCGACATTATTGACCCTGTTTTTCCTGCCTGCCCTATATGCACAGTGGTTTAAAGTGAAAAAAAGTTTAAATTCTGTTTAAATTTGTCATAATTTCAGGTGCGAAATTTGGAAATTTTCAATATAGTAGCACCTGAGATTTTTATAATTTAAAAAAATAAGTAATTGCTGCATTGGCCGAGCTGCCAATACGGTAACGAGGTTGAACCAAACATGACTCAAGATACATTAACCAAGATGCGACGTTCCGTAGCGATGGCTTATGTCTTCATGTTTTTGGCCTTATTTACCCTGTTTAGTGGACTATTGGCCTACTGGTTCGCACGTAAAGTCACCCAGGTTGATTATGCCGAGGTCTGGTTACAAGCGCAGGCACTGTGGATCATGCGTAATATCGTGATTTATACCATTTTGGCGATCTTCGCTGCGCTGTGGTTTATTCCCCTGTTTTTCTTTGCCTGGGACAGCCAGCTCTGGGTTAAAGCCTGTGTAGTGACCGGGGTAATTTTCAGCTTTATTGCCTTTATTTTCCTGATCAATGCCTGGTTTAAAGGTATCTATAAATTCTCTCAAAATAAAGCTGTGTTCTAAAGCGTTTGACATCCTCCCCCCAGCTAAAGCAAGAGGATTCCTCCTGCGAGACGCTTATGCCCAAGCGCAAGTATGTTCAGGGCGGAATTCAAATCCCGCTGCCAGACTGTACCGCAGTTCTGGCATGTCCATTCTCTTATTCCAAGATCAACCCTACCTTTCGGACTACTGCTTGATATTCGCTTACAGCACGAGCAGATCTGGGTGGTATAGGCTTCATTAACTTCTTCAAACAATACACTTGCGTTCTCGCATTTATACTTGAGCATTGTTTTGAGTTTTGAAAACCCTGTATCTAAAACCGATTTTGCCATTTTAGTTTTTACAAGCTTTTTAGCGCTTAAGCTACCTACAACAATCAGTGCATTATTTCGAACAAGCATAGTGCTTGCTTTGTGCAAACGGTCTTTACGACGGTTTGCAATCTTGGCATGTAATGCACGAACACGCTTCTTATTTCTTGCTCTTTGAGCAATACCCAATTTCTGCTCATATTTACGGTAGAACTTGGGATTTGAAATGACCGTACCATCAGAACAGGTAGCAATATCCTTTAAGCCTAGATCAATACCAATTGCTTTAGTCGCTTTAGGCTTCTCTTGCTTAGGTAAATCTACAACAAGGCATACATACCAACGCCCAAGACTATCCTCAACAAACGCACCTGTTCTTACAGTGTATTTGCTTAGGCCATAGCTATCCCACATGCCGAACTTGTTTTTTCCATATTGAATTAAGCCATCGGAATATTTAACGGCAACCTTTTTAAAGGGTATCCAACCAAGAGAGCGCCTTGCTGATTTCTTGTTACTTACACGCCATTTTAGCTTTGCTTTTTTGAATTGCTTGCGTCTTGTTACTAATTCTTCTGTCACAGCCTGAATGGTTTGACTATGTAGGCTACATTCTTTAGATGCGCCTTTTGTGTATTTCGCTACATCGTAAGCCGATAGAAATTCACCTTTTCTTTTTAAATGTTTGAACCCTAAATCATTCACATAATTCCAGACAAAGTTTACCTCAGATGCTAATTGACCTAGCACCTTGCAATGTTTGTCTTTTATTCGTAATTTAAGTGTTTTCATGGGCTTATATTAGCTCATAATAAATTAAAGGTGTTGATTTAAAAAAAACCAACGACATTTCATGTCGTATCGCTTATATCTCTGCCCTGAAGGACAGCGTTTTACGCTCCATTTGATAATTTTTTCATATTTCCCCTTGTAAAACTCGGTTTGACCCCAATTTCAGACCTCAGTTGAATATTAAACAAATTCCGTGAGGAGCATCGCCAGACATGGCTAAACGTGATTATTATGAGGTTTTGGGCGTCGCTAAAACCGCTAGTGATGATGAAATCAAAAAAGCCTACCGTAAGTTGGCGATGAAATATCATCCAGACCGTAACCCGGACAATGCTGAAGCTGAAGAGAAATTCAAAGAAGCAGCAGAAGCCTATGAAGTGCTCTCTGATGGTGAAAAGCGCAGCATGTACGACCGTATGGGCCATCAGGCCTTTGAAGGTGGTATGGGCGGCGGTGGCGGCTTCGGCGGTGGTTTCAGCGCAGAAGATATTTTCAGCCAGTTCGGTGATATTTTCGGTGGTGCTTTCGGCGGCGGTGGTGGTCGTGGCCAGCAACGCGCGCGCCGTGGTTCTGACTTACGCTATGTGATGGAACTGACCCTGGAAGAAGCGGTCAAAGGCGTCAAGAAAACTATTACCTTTACTGCACCGGCACCGTGTGATGCCTGTGATGGTAAGGGTTCAAAAAATCCAAACGATGTGGAAACCTGCCGCACCTGTCACGGTGCCGGTCAAGTGCGTATGCAGCAAGGTTTCTTCTCGGTACAGCAAACCTGTAGCACCTGTCGTGGTCAGGGCAAGATCATCAAGAACCCATGTAACAAATGTCATGGTTCGGGTGTGTCGGATCGTCAGCAAACCCTGGAAGTCACTATTCCTGCGGGTGTGGACAATGGTGACCGCGTTCGCTTGACCGGTAAGGGTGAAGCGATCCGTGATGGTCAGTCAGGTGACTTGTACGTAGAAGTGGTGGTGCGCGAGCATGAAATCTTCCAGCGTGATGGCGCTGATCTGTATATGGATGTGCCGGTATCGATTGCTGATGCAGCCTTAGGTAAGGAAGTTCAGATTCCTACGCTGGATGGCCGTGTTAGCCTGAAAATTCCTGAAGGTACGCAAACGGGTAAACTGTTCCGCTTACGTGGTAAGGGTGTTAAACCGGTACGTACCAGCATGCAAGGTGACTTGCTGTGCCGTATTGTGGTAGAAACTCCAGTGAATTTAACTGCACGTCAACGTGAACTGTTGAAAGAACTGCAAGAAACTATGGATGGTGAAGACAGCAAATCATCACCAAAGAAAAAATCATTCTTTGATCGTCTGTTTGATTGATCGAATGAAAATAAAAAAGGACGCTGCGGCGTCCTTTTTTATTATGTAGATAAGATACTCTAGATTAGAAGATGCTATTTATTAGTTGATAGGTATAGCTTAAAAACAGAAACCGCCTAAAAAGCGGTTTCTGTTTTTATATTTCATTATCTAAATAGAAAGTATGAGTCCAAATTTGGAGGGTGATAGATATTTTGTAAGTGAGAAAAAAGCATCATTCCCGAAATTAAAAAGGCCAATATTGTTATTACAGAGCTATATAATCGCATTCATTACTTATCAAATTTACCAGTACAGCAGATTACTCTTATTTTGTTATCATGACAATGAAAGCTTAATCTTATTGAAATAATTATAAATTTTACTTTTTAATAAATGAAATAAATATATATATAAGAAAACTTGATTAATTAAATTTTTCGTGTATAGTTAACTTAACTAGAAAAAAGTCTTGTTTCGGTAAATCTTCTTTAAGTATCGTAGTTTTAGTCATAATCCTTCGTTTTTTTTCAGATTTTAAGTCTCATTCTTTATTATTTCAAAGTTATAATCAGTCTATAAAATGACTAAAAAATTATTAAAAATTATTAGGATATATTATGTCAAACTCAAATGTTGTTAAAGGTACTGTAAAGTGGTTCAACGAAACTAAAGGTTTTGGTTTTATTCAACAAGAATCAGGTCCAGATGTTTTTGCTCATTTCAGTGAAATTGCGAGTTCAGGTTTTAAAACCTTGCTTGAAGGCCAGCTGGTTGAATTCAGTGTAGCTCAAGGTCAAAAAGGACCGAATGCTGTAAATATTGTTGCTATCTAAGCAAGAATAAACAGTAAAAAAAGCACTTAATAAGTGCTTTTTTTATCGTTCAAAATTTAATTTTAAGTTATTTTCAAAATTGGAAAAATCTTTAGAAAAACAGGATTCAAGTTGTTAAAAATAAATGATTTAATTGCAAAATCTAAAAATGGTACTGAAATTATTGTTTCGTTAATTCCTCTCAATAAAATGCAAAATACACGTCAGGGTTTAAAAAGAATTGAAGTGGGTAAAAGAGTTCTTCTTTCCTCTGGAGTTGAGGTAGATTTAAACTTAGATGGTCGTACATTCTATACTTCTCTAAATCAATTATTTAAGCTAAATCATAAAGTTATTTAAAGATAAAATTAACAAACATCAAATTTTTAGTGGATATTTTGCCACTTTAACTATTATTAAAGGTATAGATATGCTTAAACAAAGTATCAGTGTAAAGGATCAGTTTGGGGCTCAACAGGCTATTCAAGCAACAGTCGATCATCATTTTTCTAAAACACAATCTCATTCCAATATAAAACATATCACTGTAGATGGTGAAGATATTCGTCCCAGTTTTGAAATGTGCTTTCAAAGTACCTTAAGTGGAAAAATTTTCAAAATCGTATAGATCATTCCTAAGTGACTTAGGTTCATCGCTTCAGTGAGAGATAAGCTGAGCTGAATTGAAAGACAATAAAAACTCTAGACGATCCTAATCTGCCCCCGAAGCTTAAATGTTCTTCATCTGATTTGAAAGCTGCTTTTTGAAGAGGGTTAGGTTCATGCGTGCTATTGATCCATATCCGACGACCTGGATGAGATCTAGCCCATAATTCCAAAGACCGGATTGAAACTCTTATCAATATCAGTGATTTCGATCTTTGAGTATTTTCATTGATTTTTATGCAATGCATCTTAGTGTTATTCCGCAGTTTTGCTATAGTAAGAGCAATTTTGGATCAACATCAGGACTATGTTATGTCAGCTACACCACGCATTGGGATCTTGGGTGCAGGCGGTCGTATGGGGCGTATCCTTATTCAGGCTGTGCATGAAGCAGGTTATCAATTGGCGGCTGCGGTAGAACGCCCTGAAAGTACACTATTAGGCGCAGATGCTGGCGAACTTGCCGGAATTGGCGCAACAGGTGTTAAGGTCGTGGGTAGCCTTACCGATGTAGTCAAAGACTGTGATGTCGTGATTGATTTCACTGCGCCAGCAGCGACCGTCAATCATCTGAAAATCTGCCGTGAAGCCGGTGTTGCCATCGTGATTGGTACGACGGGTATGAATGACGAGCAAAAAGCCTATCTTGATCAATCTGCGACAGAAACTCCTGTAGTTTATGCAGCAAACTATTCAGTGGGTGTGAACGTCTCGATCAAACTGCTTGAACTGGCCTCTAAAGTTTTTGGTGATACGGTTGATATCGAAGTGATTGAAGCACATCACCGTCATAAAGTAGATGCGCCATCGGGTACAGCTTTGATGTGGGGTGAGGCGATTGCGGAAACTTTGGGTCGTGACTTAAAAGAAGATGCAGTGTATTGCCGTGAAGGTCATACTGGTCCGCGTGAGCGTAAGAGTATTGGCTTCCAGACCATTCGTGGTGGCGATATTGTCGGTGAACATACCGCGATGTTTATTGCCGATGGGGAACGTGTGGAAATTACCCATAAAGCCACCAATCGCATGAACTTTGCTTCTGGTGCGGTACGTGCTGCGGCTTGGGTCGTAGGCCGTGAAGCGCGTAAATATGATATGAAGGACGTGCTCGGTTTTAACGATATTCAGGTTTAAAACCGAGTCAAAATTATTTATAAAAAAATCTAAAACTAAAATAAGACGAATAAAAAATGCAAAAAATGATTTTCCTGCTCTGTGCAGTGGCGCTTGGTGCCATTGCGCAGGCCAAGCCTGTCGGGACGCCTAAACTCAGTATTCATAAAAACAATATCAAGGTCTGGACCTACCAGAATGAACAAAACCCGGTTTTTCTCTATAAAGCTGAAACGACCTATACTGCACCGCTTGAAAATGCCGTGTCCCTCATTTTGAATGTTGAGCATGCAGTACAGTGGGTTCCCTATATGGATAGCATCAAGATCCTGTCCCGCGATGATAAAAAAGGTGACTTTACCCTGTATATGGTGCTGGATTTTCCATTTCCCTTAAAAGACCGTGACCTGATTGTACAGGGCAAGATGATCAAGGAAGCCAATGGCCAGATCACCATCAAGAATAAAGCCATCCAAAGTGGCTATCCTTTAAATCCGGATTATGTGCGTTTAACCGATTATCAGGGCGACTGGACTTTTCAGAAACTAGCCAATAACAAGGTCAAGGTTTCAACCTATGGTTATGCCAATCCGGAAGGTTCCATTCCTTTGACCTTCGTAAATATGTTCGTGCAACAACAACCTTATCAGATGCTGCAGAAAATGAAGACCGAGCTGGCCAAGCCTTTACCTATTGCGGTCTTGCCTGAAGCCCTGCATTGACATCCTCACATCCCTAAAACGGAGGTGATTCCTACTGCTAGACGCTTATGCCCAAGCGCAAGTATGTTCTTAGCAGAATTTAAATCACGTTGATTTAAACTACCGCATTCACATTCCCATACTCTTATTCGCAAATCTGCTCTACCTTTCGGACTGCTTGCGGTGATCTCACCACAGCACGAACAGATTTGGGTTGTGAACCTCTCACTCACTTCTTCAAACAATACCCCTGCGTTCTCGCATTTATACTTGAGCATTGTTTTAAGTGCTGAAAACCCTGTATCTAAAACCGATTTTGCCATTTTGGTTTTTACAAGTTTCTTGGCACTCAGATCACCAACAATAATCAATGCATTTTCTTTCACAAGCATGGTGCTTGCTTTGTGCAAATGGTCTTTTCGACAATTCGCAATCTTGGCGTGAAATGCACGTACACGTTTTTTATTTTTTGCTCTTTGAGCAATCCCTAATTTCTGCTCGTATTTTTGATAGAACTTGGGATTTGAAATGACCGTACCATCTGAACAGGTAGCAATGTCTTTTAGACCAAGATCAATACCAATCGCTTGAGTTACAGTTGGTTTGTCTTGCTTGGGTGAATCGGCAACAAGGCACACGTACCAGCGCCCACGACTATCCTCAACGAATGAGCCTGTTCTAACGCTGTATTTACTTATACCGTAGCTATCCCACAGTTTGAATTGATACTTGCCATATTGCACATATCCATCAGCATATTTAATCGCTACTTTTTTAAATGGTATCCAACCAAGTGAACGTCTTGCCGACTTCTTATTACTTACACGCCATTTCAGCTTTGCTTTCTTGTGCTGTCTTCTTTTATTAACATATTCTTCTGTTATCCCTTGTACTGTTTGACTATGCAAACCACACAGTTTTGAAGTTCCTTTTGTGTATTTAGTCATATCAAATGCTGAGAAAAAGTCACCTGTTCCTGTAAGGTGTTTGAAACTTAAATCATTCACATAATTCCAGACAAAGTTCACCTCGGATGCTAACTGATTTAGCACCTTGCAATGTTTGTCTTTTATGCGTAATTTAAGTGTTTTCATAGGCTTATATTAGCTCATGTTAAATTAAAATTATTGATTCTTAAAAATTAAACGACATTTCATGTCGTGTCTCTTATATCTCTGACCTGAAAGATAGCATTTTACGCTCCATTTGATAAAAAAGACCCAATTGCTGTAATGCTGATCAGTTAAGAAATTTAGAAATAGTTTCTTTAACTTTTCAGTCGTTCACGAGAAATTTTTAACTTTTTAAATCAAATATTTGCAATATCATTTGTTACTTTGGTTTCGCTCAAATGATAAGCGGAGCTTCGCCAGGAAGGCATCTTGCAGAGCAATAGTCCTCCCCACAAAACTCGTCAGCCAGCATCCATTAGTAAATTTGTCGCAGAAACAATCATTTTTTAATGTAGTCCTGCCTCGAACAGTTGCGGATGACTTTCCCACCTATTAAATATAATCCTGAATTTAAAAAAGAAAATGCCAGTCAATTTCTTAACTGACTGGCATTACCCAATTGCTGGGTCTTTTTAACGGCTAAAAATAGGCAGGATTTAAGCTGTAAGATCCGCTTTAAGTACAATCCGGTAACGAGCTTTGCCAGAATGCAGATGTTCAATCGCCTGATTCAGTTGTGACATCGGGAAAACTTCAATTTGTGGGGCAATATTTTTACGTGCAGCAAATTGGAGTAACTGACGTAATGCCGCCGGTGAACCTGTCGGTGAACCGGTGACTGATTTAGCTCCGCCAATCAGCATGCCAGCCGGAATCTGCATCGGCTCAAGTGGTAAACCTAGCATATGCACAGTGCCATTCGGCGCCAAAGTTGCCAGATAAGCCTGCCAGTTCAAGGTAACATTGACAGTACTCAGTAATAAATCAAACTTGCCACGCTGGGCTTTTAATGCAGCGACATCACGACTGTTCACCACATGGTCAGCGCCCATGGCTCTCAGCTCATCGGTTTTATCCAGATTTGAAGTGAAAGCGGTAATCTCGCAGCCCCAAGCTTTGAGCAATTTAATCGCGATATGACCTAAACCACCAATCCCGATTACGCCAACATGATGAATAGCTTGAATCTGATGTTTGAGAATCGGATCGAATACGGTAACCCCGCCGCAGAGCAGAGGGCCGGCACTTTCAGGATCAAGATCTTCGGGTAGGGGAATGACCCATTGCCAGCCAGCACGCACTTTGTCGGCAAAACCACCGGCATGTCCGACAATGGTAGCCATCTGACCGCCAGTACACAGCACCTGCTGGCCTGAAATGCAGGGATCGCAATATTGGCAGCTTTCCGCTGTCCAGCCGATACCCACCCGTTGCCCAACTTTCAGGCCTTTGGCTTCTGCACCCAGATGGGTAATGGTACCGATAATCTCATGTCCAGCCACGACTGGATAGACGGATGAACCCCAGTCATTATTGATCACTGAAATATCGGAATGACAGAGGCCGCAGTATTCCACTTTTACTTCGACCTGATGCGGCTGCAGTTCTCCGGCATCAAACTGATAAGGTTCGAGTTCCGCACCTGCAGACATGGCAGCATAAGCTTGAATAATATTATTCGACATGATTTTTAGCTCTTATTTAAATGCGAGGATATTGTTTTAAAGTCACAATGATTTTCATGGTCATCGACCATACCAACGGCCTGCATAAAGGCATAGCAAATGGTGGGTCCGACAAATTTAAAACCGGCCTGTTTGAGTGCTTTAGACATCTTCTGGCTCTCAATGGTTTGAGCGGGTGCTTGGCGATAATCCACAACATCATTATTCAGTCGCGGTTGCTGGGCAAAAGACCAGAGCCAATCCACCGGATTGATGCCTTGCTGTTTTAGTTTCAGCCAGGCTTGGGCATTTTCCCTAATGGCATTCAGCTTGCCGCGATGCCGTATCAGGCTAGCATCTTCGAGTTTTATTTGGAGTTGTTGATCTGTAAGTGAGGCGATAGATTCAATCGAATATTGAAAAAAATGTTCACGATAAACTTCACGTTTTCTGAGAACGGTAATCCAGGCCAGACCAGCCTGCTGTCCTTCCAGGCACAGCATTTCAAACAGGCGATTTTCATCCAGCAGTGCCTGTCCCCATTCCTGGTCATGGTAGGTGATATACAGCGGATCATCGGAGCACCAGCCACAGCGTTGCACAGTCATGTGATGCTCCTTGTTTTTATGGTTTTATAATTTAAAAATAGTCCATTGATCTTGCTGGTTATCCCAGTAAGACAACTCAGCCTGATCCAGATCGCTAAATTGAATCCACATATCTTTACCGACCTTGTCAGCATAACCGGTACTGATCAGAAGCGCATCCTCGGTAATTTCCATCACCCAACCCTGGTAAGTTTGACCATTCCATACAATTTTTTGTTGATTGCCTGATTCAGCAAATTCCACCAGACGATTGATCAACGCTTCTGACATGTAAATATCCTAAAATTAACGTAAATAGGGATAAGGGTTGACCACACCGCGGCCCTTGCCCTGTAAATAGATTCCATAATGTAGATGTGGTGCAGTATGCCGGGCATTGCCGCTGTTGCCGACATAACCGATCAGCTGGCCTTTTTTGACATAGTCGCCCACTTTTAAACCGCGCTTATGTCCGTCCAGATGAGCATAATAATGCCACGAGCCGCTCGGACCCAGAATCCAGGCTACTTTACCACCCAAATTGTTATTACGTAAATCTGCAATCAGACCCTCAGTCGCGCTAAAAACTTTGGTTCCACGTGGAGCCATGATATCAATGCCTTCATGCAGGTGTCCGCGACTGCGCGAAGCGCCCCAGGTATCTGTTAATTCACGTGCCTGTACGCGTGCCACCGGGATTGGCAGAGAAGAGGGCATCCGCATATTTTTCAGCTTTTGCACCAGAATGGGATTGAGCTGTACAGCGGGAGATTTTTTCGGTGTACTGCTACAGGCAGCCAGCAGCACAGCTATTAAAGCAATCCATGTCAAAGCAAGGTATTGGCGCACTTTATTCATCCTTAAATATTGGCAATGCTCATGTCGAGCTGATCGATATTTTGCTTTGTCCAGACTATGTCATAGATTGACGCTAGTGATCAATTTTTTCATGGCAGTTGGAATACCGGCATCGGTTGCTGTTTGCGGACTCATCCAGCAGCCTTGCAGTTCAATCGCCAGATGCTCCTGCTGATCTTGATCTACAGCAAAAACAATCGCTTCAAGATGCCAGGTAAAATGGGTAAAACTGTGGCTAATCTGGGTCTTTTTGACGATATTTTTCAGGCCCAGCTGCTGACATCGCTGTTCCAATTCATGTGCATTTTCAATAATCGGCAGACACCAGAGACCACCCCAAAGACCACTATTGGGACGTTGCTGCCAGAGCCAGTCTGTACCGGACTGGATCAGCAAGACCTGAGCAGAGCGTACTGGAATCGGTTTTTTGACCTTTTTGAAAGGCAATTCATTTTCCAGTCCTTGCTGATGTGCCTTGCAATGCTGCTGCATTGGACAATACAGACACAAAGGCTTTTTTGGCGTACATACGGTTGCTCCCAGATCCATAATCGCCTGGGTATAGTCATGATTGCGTTCAATAGGACAGAGTTGTTCTGCCAGTTGCCATAAGGCACGTTCATGCACCGGTTTGGAAAGATCATCTTCAATGGCAAAGAAACGTGACAATACCCGTTTGACATTACCATCCATGATTACGCCATATTGACGTAAACCCAGTGACATCAGGGCGCCCGCGGTAGAACGGCCAATGCCGGGCAAAGCCATCCATTCTTCCAGAGTATGAGGGAACTGCTGCTGTGCCGTCACGATGCCGGCAGCTTTATGCAGATTGCGGGCGCGGGCATAATAGCCGAGACCTGCCCAGTAAGGTGCAACCTCATCCCATGAGGCTTGACCTAAGACCTGAACCCTCGGAAAACGCTGGATAAATCGTTCGAAATATTGCAGTACAGTTTTGACCTGGGTTTGCTGCAACATGATTTCAGAGACCCAGACTTTATACGGATCATCTGTCACCTGCCAGGGCAAGTCATGACGACCATGCACATCAAACCATTCCAACAGGGCATCTGAAAATACGAACATGAACACCTAGCAACCGAATAAGCAGCAGCTAGTATAGCGGAATCAGCAGGATGGGAATGTGAAAAGTAGGATAAAAAATGGCTGCTCATTTATTTGGGCAGAAGCGTGATTTCAAAAAAATAAACGCTCCGTAGAGCATTTATTTTTGATATAGAACCTGGTTAATCATTAATTCCCCAGCGCTCATCCAGCTTCAAGGTTTTGCCTGCATAACGCGGAATAATATGAATATGCAGATGTTCAACCTTTTCCTGAAAAACTTCACCGTCAATAAAGCCGACATGAAAACCGGCAGGCTGGTAGCGTAATTGCAGTTCATTGCGTGCCTGTTCCAGTAAGGACATCAAACTTTTACGTTCTTTGTCGGTCACTTCGAAAAACGAGGCCACATGCCGCAATGGAATAATCACACAGTGACCTTCGGACAATGAATTCGGTTCAGGCAACACCACACCATAATCATTTTTGGCAATGACATCATATTCGTCAAAATTGCAGTAGGGGCAGTTGGTTTCAGCCATCATACACATTCTCCTCTGGTAGGATTTATCTTTCTTTTCTTCATGAAGTATCTGAAATATTTAGCCTGTGAATAAGCCAAATAGTTGTTTCTATTTATGCCAAATGACGATCCAGCAAGGCATACATTGCTGCCAAGCCTTTTTGTTCGGCTTCTGCATTGTAACCAAGATCTACACCATTGGCTTTGGCCCGTTCATCCGCAAGCGGGTTGCTAAAGCCATGTTTGGCATTTTCAAAAACAATTACTTCATGCTCGACTTTGGCGGCATGCATTTCCTCACGGAAACTGGCCACATCATCCAAAGTCACCATGCTGTCTAGTTCACCATGTAGCACCAGGATTTCCGCCTGTACCTGACCTTCCTGAGCAGGTGCTTTTGGCGACAGAATGGCATGGAAAGTGGCCACCGCTTGTAAAGGTGCATTAGAACGGGCCAGATCCAATACGACTTTGCCGCCGTAGCAGAAACCAATCGCTGCAAGCTTATCAGCATTGACTTCATCCTGTGCTGCCAGGGCATTCAAGGCTGCTGTGGCACGGTTAACGATAGTGTCAGGATCTTCAAAAGTCTGCATCATCCACTGATGAGCCTGATCAGAATTGGTCGTGACTTTTTTATCCCCATACATGTCCATGGCCAAGGCCGCATAGCCATGTTCTGCAAGTTCACGGGCACGCTGTTCGGTATATTCATTCCGACCCCACCATTCGGGTGCGACCAGTACACCGGCAACAGGGGTATCTGTTTCTGGGGCGGCAAAATAACCAATTAATGGGCTGCCATCCTGCGCAGTATAATGAATTTCGCGAGTCTTGATTGCTGCCATGCTGACGTCCTCTATTGTTGTTGAATTGCTTGATTAAAACATAACATAGCAAAACTGATCGGAATGTGACATGAAAACCTGCGATTTACGGATACTTAAGCCCATAAAAAAAGAGAGGTCAATATAGAACCTCTCTGATTGTAGATCTGGAAAAATAGGACTTATTATTTAATAACTTCTAGTAATTCCACATCAAAAATTAAAGTACTGTTCGGTTCAATCACATCCCCTGAACCAATTTGTCCATAGGCAAGTTCTGCCGGAATGAAGAAACGATACTTGGCGCCTTCTTTCATTAACTGTAAACCTTCGGTCCAGCCCGTAATGACTTGGGTGGTTCGAAATACCACGGGCTGATTGCGGGCAATCGAGCTGTCAAAAACCGTACCATCGATCAAGCGGCCTTCATAATGTACGCGGACATTACTGTTTGCACTTGGTGATTTGCCTTTGCCTTCCTGAAGAATCTGATATTGCAGACCTGATTTGGTGGTTTTGATTCCGGGTTTTTTGGCATTTTCAGCCAGAAAAGCATGACCAATTTTGGCATTTTCTTCAGCTTGCTTTTTCAGGGTAATCAGCTCTTTGGCTTCAGCCTGACGCTTGAATTGGGTCAAGACTCGCGCCATATCTTCTTCACTTAAAGTCGCCTGTTTTCCAGCAGCTGCTGCTTTTAAACCGGTACTAAAGGCATCTAGATCAATGCCTTGTAAGGAATCTGCATTACTTTTTCCCATCAGATAACCAAAGCTGTAGCCGACCTGTTCAGCCTCAGGGCTTTTATTGGTGACTTCTTTTGCAAACAGGCTGCCAGAACTCAGCAGTAAAACCATCAAACTTATTTGTATTTTCATGATTAATTCTCAAAATAAAGGAGAGCGCGTTGCTCTCCTTTTTGTGGATTATTTTACTTCGATGAGTTCCACATCAAAAATCAAAGTACTGTGTGGAGGAATCGTACCTGGCACGCCCTGTTCACCATAACCCAGTTTAGATGGGATATACAGGGTTGCTTTACCGCCTTCTTTCATTAGTTGCAGACCTTCGGTCCAGCCTGGAATGACCTGATTTAACGGGAATTCAATTGGCTCGCCACGTTCAACTGAACTGTCAAACACGGTACCATCAACCAGTTTGCCGGTGTAATGAACTTTCACGATTGAAGTGGCTACAGGCTGCTTGCCTGTCCCTTCTTTGGTCACTAAATATTGCATACCGGATGCGGTGGTTTTTACCCCAGCTTTTTTGGCATTTTCAGTTAGGAAAGTATCACTTGATGCCTGAGCCTGTTTGGCGCTATCCAGTTGCTTCTGCTGCATGTCTTTTTGGAACTGCTCATAAGCTGCTTGTAATTCTTCTTCCGTATACGCTGGTGCGGTACGGGCATGACCTTCGCGAACGCCTGTCACAAAGCTATTAATATCCAGCTCAGGTGGAGTTTGATGAGCGACTTCATAACCGAGTGCATAGCTAATTTTAGAAACAGCAGAGGCATCTTTAGATGCTTTTGTGGTTTGAGCAACTGGGTTTTGAGTTGCATAGTAAACAGGTACTAGCGCGGCACCGCCTAGAAGAACAGCGACAGCAATCGGTAAGGCCTTGCTCATGTATTATTCCAATCTAATGTTATCGTTGAGGTTCATTCCATCTTAGCAGAAAATTTTGAGAAATCTTGCAGAATGGGTGGTTTTTTAGCAAGCGGGCATCGCAGTTGTGTTGAAGTTTAAAGAGATAAAAAAACCAGCAATAGCTGGTTTTTTTAATTCGCCAAATTAAATATCAGACTATTCTTGATCCTTGTTAGCCTTATATGCATAAGCATAATTATAGCCATAACTACCAACCGTCCCTTTTTGTACATCATTCAGAATCACGCCATTGACTTTTACATTGGCTTGTTCAAAACGGTTTACAGTAATTTCCAGCTCTTTAATTTGTGTTTTACCATGACGAGCAATTAATAAGTTTACTCCTGCATATTGAGCAATAATAATGCCATCAGTCACCGCTAGTACTGGCGGAGTATCAATCAACACATAATCAAAATGAGCAGATGCCTTCTCTAGGATAGCTTTAAACTGATCAGTGCTCAAAAGTTCTGAAGGGTTGACTGGACTTTTACCTCGAGTGATATAGTACAGATTATCTACTGTAGAATTTTGAACAACATCCTCATAACTATTTTGATGATTCAATAGTTCAGATAGACCCGGTTTTATATCTGCATTGAAATACTTATGTAAGTAACCACGACGCATATCACCATCAATGACCAGAACTCGTTTTCCCCCTTGCGCTAAAATAGCTGCTAGGTTAGTAGTAATGAATGATTTACCGATTTCTGGAGCAGGGCCTGAAATTGCAATTACATTGTTACTTGCATTCATCAAAGCAAAATGAATCGCAGTTCGCATGCTACGTAGACTTTCAATCGCAATATCATCGCTGTCTTTAACCGCAAGAATTGGGATATTCTTTTTCTTCTTCAGAAGTTTGATACGACTTTCTTGAATTATAGAGCGAGGCACAGTGGCATATACTGGCAAGTCTAACTCATTTTCAATCTGAGTAGCATCTTTAATGCCTGAACGCATCATATTTTTAAGTAATGCCAGTAAGACACCAATAAAACCACCGACAAACAGTGATAAAATTAAAACAATCAATTTTTTAGGTTTAATTGGCTCTATTGGTTCTACTGCTGTATCAACAATACGTACATTACCAATTTCACCTGCTTTAGCAATACGAAGTTGCTGGTATGAATTAAGTAAGCCTGTATAGAGTTGCTGCTTGACTTCAACTTCACGAAAAAATTGTAAATACTGGCGCTGCAATTCTGGCAAACGTTTTAAAGTACCATCTAGTTCTGCAATTTTTTTATTGATTGCACTGAGTTGTGCATTCATTTGCAGCATTATAGGATGTTCGTCTAAAAATTTTGCTGAAGCTTCAGCTACTTTTTGTTCTAATTCGACTTTTTGTGTTTCTAAAGCAATACTCTGAGTTAAATAGAGTTCAGACTCTTTAGTCACATCTATAGTATTATATTGTTGACGGAAACGGTTAAACTCACGCTCAGCAACATCGAGTTGTTGTTTTAGTTCAGGTAATTGATCTTCAAGAAATTTAAGAGTTTGTGCCGTTTCTGCAGAGCGTCGTTCGATATTCTGTTGGCTGTAGGCTGCTAAAATAGAATTCAGGACTTGAGTAATATGCTGTTTATCTTCGCCTTGATAGTTAAGACTTAAAACACCGCTCATCTTACCTTTTTCAGCCACTGAATAGTTGCTAGTTAAAGACTCCATTGCAGCAGGTAAACTCTGCTTTTCTATATTATAAGTAGTATCGAAACTGTCTTGACTAAAAATACCGACCTTCCAAAGACCGTATTCAGAGGATGATTGGCTTATTTGGTTCAATGGTGCAGAAAAAATTAACTGTTCAGTTTCCTCATCAGTCAGGTTATATTTACCCTCTGAAAAACTCAAAATTAAGTTTTTATCCTGAAAATATTGTGGGATATCAAACTGGCGAATATCAAAACTGTTTTGATTGTCTTTAAATACTACAGATTTTTCTGAGTAAGCAGTGTCATACTCGTTTTTATCTATTAGACGGTTCCAGAAACTGTCTTCTGTTCCCGAGACACGAATATTTAAATTTAAATAATTTATAACCTCACCTAGTACCAAACGTGATTTTAAAATTTCAATTTCGGCTTCAGCTGGAGATTTTTGCTCTATCATCTCGGATAAATCACCCAGTAACGCAGCTGAAGCTCCTTTACTATCTTCGACCTGTACTAGGGCATCTACCGCATATGTATCGGGTGTGGTTCTTAAATACAGTAAGGCACAGACCAAACTTAAAATAATGCATAGTGCAATCAATTTCCATTGAGCAATTAAAGAAAAAAATAGTTCTTTTAAATCAATGGTATCTTCAGTATTAGTAGTTTGGCTCATAATTTAAATATCAAAAAAAGTGGAATTTCAAAAAACTTAAATATATTTTTTCCAGTCAGCAATGCAGTCTTGAATCAATTGACAGGTTTCATCAAAAACGGTTTGATTATGCTGATATGGATCGGCAATATTTTTGCTTTGCCAATGTCCTAATCTAAAAGTTTTTCCTTTAGCAAAAGGCCAAGTTTGTTCTATATGTTTTTGTTGATTTTGACTCATTACAAGAACCAAGTCGGCTTTTTTAATCTGCTCAGCATTCAGTTTTTTCGCAATATGTGGGCTCATATCAATCCCAAAACGTTGCATACATACATTGGCTTTTTCATCCGCTGCATGACCAACTAAACCCGAAATGCCGGCAGATTCAATTTTTAGGTATGGGTATTGCTGTCTTAAAAAATATTCTGCCATCGGACTGCGGCAAATATTCCCAATACAAACCACTAAAATATGATTGATTTTCATTATTGACCTAAATTATCTAGCTGATTAAGGGCACTAGAGAATGGAATAATTTGATTTACTACACGTTGCCAGCGAGCTAGTCCTGAAGCATCGACATAGACAATATCATTACTCTGCATTTTAAACTGATTCGCGAGACCAAAGTCGGCAATACTGGTCAAATCCATCTGGTAGACTTCAGTGTGGACTGCATTAGATTGACTTCGTACTACATAAATTTTACTACGACTGGCTGAAAGAGGATTTAAACCCAGACTCTCTCCAAGTACATCACTCAGGCTCATGCCTTGATCACGCAGCGGTAAGGACTGGTTTTTACCTGATTCGCCCATGACATAAATTTTTTGATTTTCACGATTATTTACATATAGCGTGTCATTTGGCTGGATTAATAAATTATGTAGTGAAAAACCAGCTTTTTCTAATTCAACGGCATTTAAGTTATATGAGCGTCCCTGACGTACTAGAGTGATAGATGCATTATCACCTTGTTGTGCGTTTACGCCACCTGCCATACCTAAGGCAGTATAAACACTGACAGGTTGGTCACTTAAGTAAAATTGCCCCCCCTTCATCACATTACCTTGTACTGAATAACGTTGACCTTGATATGATAATACTCGTGCAATCACATCTGGGGTTCTCAGGTAACGTGACAACTGGTTGCGTAACTCACGATTGACTTGTGTGAGTGATTTGCCTGAGGCTTTATAACGACCAATAATTGGAAACTGGATATAGCCTTCAGAGTCAATCTGAAAGCCGTTTGCTAGAGCAGATTGATCACTGGTAATGCTATTACTCGGAGATGTAAGCTCTGGATAAGCCCATAAATATATGGATAAAATATCACCTGGGCTTAGATTGTAGCGTTGGTGTGATGTGCTAAAAAGATGAGAATATTGTTGTATATTATGTTCAGCAGGCTGAACAGCCATAATTGAATCTTGAGTGAGCTTAATGACATTTACTGTTGTACCCAGGTCTGTTTGAAAGACACCTTCACTTGGTAAGTCATTTGTTTGTAGACCCGAGGTGACTGCGCATCCGGTCATGCCCAAACTGAATGCTAACAAAATACTGTAACGATAGTAACTCACTCTAAATCCTGTTTTATAAAAATAATGTTTAGATACTATGAGGCAAAATAATATATGCCAAATAATGCAGATAAAATCTTTTATAAGATTCTATACTAAGTTTTATAGCTAGCCTAGGTTCATCCTTCTATATTATGCCTCTTAAATAAATTTATAGCATGGCTTAGTTGTACTAAGCTTTAAAAATTAAAAGTGATCCTAGACAAAATAATGGACAGCACGTCCCTCTAAAGATAACGTAACTTTAATCTTTGGAGATTCAAGAAATGG
>NZ_JALGQY010000068.1:0-3010 GCF_022809915.1 Acinetobacter lwoffii
TTATATCTTATTTCTGGTCATCGAGAAGATGGCGCACATATGAAAGCCAGTTGGATTTTCTCGGCGAATGACGTTGTGGTAAATATGGGCGTTATATTTGCCGGTGTACTCGTGGCGTGGACGGGATCAGCTTACCCAGACTTAATCATTGGCATCCTGGTTTCTTTATTCGTGCTTAATGGTGCTCGAAAGATTTTGGCTTTGAAGTAAGAGTATCGAAAATGAATCTATTTCAAGTTAAACAAAATCAGATCGTCAAAATTAGAGATCTCAAAAAAGGTAATCAATACAGTCATACCACTGATCCCGTATTGGAACGGCTCCAACTATTAGGTTTTAGAGAGGGTGAAACTCTACAAGTACTCGCTAAAGGTGTTTTTGGCGGAGATCCTGTTTTAGTTCAGATTGAAACTTCAAGATTCGCATTAAGAAAGAATGAAGCTGAAAGAATTTTTGTAGAGTTAGTATCCAATGAAGATTAAGAATATTGCATTAGTCGGTAATCCAAATTGCGGAAAAACCTCTTTATTTAATACACTTACTGGTACGCGACAAAAAGTTGCCAACTATGCTGGGGTTACCGTAGAAAGAAAAGAAGGTTCTTTTAACTTACCTTCTGGTGATGCAATACGAGTATTGGACTTACCCGGAACTTACAGTTTAAAACCTAGTAGTTTAGATGAAGAAGTCACCAGGGCAGTTTGTTTGGGCGAGCTAAAAGGTGAAATTCTACCCGACATTTTTATATGCGTCGTAGATGCCACAAATTTAAGCTTACATTTGAGCTTGGTTCTCGAAGTTCGTGCTTTAAATCGCCCTATGATTCTTGTATTAAATATGATGGATGAGGTCAAAAAGCGTGGTATTTCCATTGATAAGGATAAACTGTCTCAACTGTTAGGTATCCCTGTAGTTGAAGCTGTCGCAGTTAAAACAAAAGGAATTCAAGATTTAATTAATCAATTAGATCAAAAAAATCTTTTTATTACTCCTTATCATTCTGAATTAAGTCATTTTGAACAGGTCAAACAAATCACCAAACAAGTTATTTTAAATAATGACAGTGGTGATAAAAGAACCGCATTTCTAGATAAAATTTTTCTACATCCTGTATTGGGTTTAGTAATCTTAACTTTAACCATGTTTGTGATGTTCCAGGCGGTATTTATATGGGCAACGCCTTTTATTGAATTCATTGAAAATTTTGTCGCATGGCTCAGTGATTTTATTGGACCACTAATCCAACATCCTCTATTAAAAAGCTTGGTTGTGGATGGGGTAATTGCTGGTGCAGGTAGCGTGCTTGCATATATGCCTCAGATTTTGATTTTATTCTTCTTCATTTTAATGCTTGAAGAGTCAGGCTATTTACCCCGGGCAGCATTTCTTTTAGATAAATTAATGTCTAAAGCCGGGCTTAGCGGCCGTTCATTTATTCCTCTGCTATCCAGTTTTGCTTGTGCCATTCCCGGAATTATGGCAACCAGAAGTATCAGCTCTGAACGGGACCGATTAGCAACAATTATGATTGCACCCTTGATGACCTGTTCAGCAAGATTGCCAGTATATGCTTTATTGATCGCGGCATTTATTCCCAACCAATTAATCTACGGCTGGTTAAGTCTGCAAGGATTAGTCCTTTTTGGTCTTTATATGTCGGGAATAGTCTCAGCGTTATTAGTTTCAGTGTTTCTGAAGTTGGTTCGAAAAGATAAAACTGAAAGTATTTTTATTTTTGAACTTCCCACATACCGAATTCCAGATATTAGAAATATTGCATTAGGCTTATATGATAGGGCAACTATTTTCTTAAAACGAGTTGGTGGCATTATCGTCGCACTGTCTATCTTGTTATGGGTGCTAGTCACGTTCCCTCAACCACCAGATAATGCAAGCATGCCGGCCATTAACTATAGTTTAGCTGGTCAGTTAGGACATTTAATTCATCCTATATTTGCGCCTATTGGGTTTACATGGGAAATATGTATTGCACTCATTCCTGCTATGGCAGCAAGGGAAGTTGTAATTGCTGCTCTTGGGGTGATTTATGCGATGTCAGGTGATGAAGATACAGTAACTCAAAGTCTGTTAAGTCAAATTTCAGGCCCGGATGGATGGGGGTTAGCCACAGGTTTATCATTATTGGTATGGTTTATTTTTGCTCCCCATTGTCTTGCTACGTTAGCAACAATTAGACGAGAAACTGGCAGCTGGAAACAGCCCATCATTATGGCAACTTATTTGTTTGCATTAGCCTACATCTTTTCATTCATCACATATCAAGTTGCGAGTAAGTTTTAATTAGCAAATGAATAAAAGAGGGGGGGAGCTAGCTCCCCCCCCCTTTATTAAATTACTCGATGTAAGCGTGGGCTTCTGAATACTTTTATCTAACTATAACAACTACTTAAATGTTTAAATCTCTAGGTTTTGAATAGTCGAGGTATCAGACGAATATAGATTGGTAAAAAGCATAGTTCAACGATAGTCTGAGTCAAGATTACAGCAGGAATTATGGGCATACTTCCCGGAATTGCAAAAGCTAATGGAAGAATAACAAATGAATTTCTATATGATGCTGAAAAGGACACAGCACTAGCAGAGCCAGATTCTAATCGAAAAATACGAGCAATTATCCAACCCACGAATGGAGCAATAATGGCAAAAGAAATATAAATTGGTAAAGCTTGAAGAGCTGCACTTTTTGCAAGCCCAATTTGAGGCATAACTGATGCTAGGACGATAAACAAAACTAGGGCTGTGGCAGGTACAGGAAATAAGTTTAGGCTTTCAGCCACTTTTTCTGCTTGTTCATTTCTATTCCCAATGAACTGAACTATAGCTGCCATTGCTAAGGGGGCACTGTTGCAAATAGAGATTTGAGTCGATGATGTTCCCTTTAAAAAGTACTTAGAGACTGAAAACCCTGTTGATTAGACACACTTCACCCTGAGGCTGACCATAATAAAATGACGATGCTTGTCCTTTACGTAGTGCACGCATGACTTCA
>NZ_JALGQY010000084.1:0-1126 GCF_022809915.1 Acinetobacter lwoffii
CAGCGCAAAACTTGAGCAAGCCTCAAAAGCTGCTGGCCAGCACTACACAGCCAGAAGTAAACGAACAGATTCTGACCGCTCAGAAAGATGAGCTCCAAGCTATAGAGCAAACTCCAAGTACAGATCAAGCACTGACCGAAGAAAAGGTAGAGGAAATGCAAGTTACTGCAGTTTCCGAACCTGTCGTTCAGCCTGAGATGGAATTAACAGAGAAAAACGACTCACTCATTGCAGAGCCTAAAAATCAAACTTCGTCAGCAGGCATGAATAGCCAGTGGAACAATGACCAGTATTTTTTAAGTTTGCTGTCGGAACAAGGTCTGTTGATTAATGCCCTGATTTTTCTCGGGCTTGGCATTCTGCTGGCATTTTTACCATGTTCTTTACCTTTAATTCCAATTTTAACAGGAATTCTGGTCCAGCAGCACCGAGGCTACCGTGCTGCGCTGATTGCGCTGGTCTTTGTTTTGGGTATGGCACTGGTCTATGCGGTCATGGGACTTGCTGTGGCACAGCTCGGTTACAGTTTTCAGCGCTGGTTTCAAAGTCCGGTATTCATCAGTATTTTCAGCATTCTGTTTATTTTGTTCGCACTTAATCTGTTTGGAGCATTTCAGCTGTCCTTACCCCAAGGCATGTTACAGCGTCTGGATCAATGGCAGCAAAAGCAGAAGGGTGGCACGCTGATTGGTGCTGGTCTCATGGGCGTGATCGCCGCACTGATTGTCGGGCCATGTATGAGTGCACCGTTGGCCGGTGCCTTAATCTATGTGTCTCAGCTTAATCAACCGATGCTGGGCGCCAGTTATCTGTTTGTCTTAGGCCTTGGGCTGGGCTTGCCGCTATTTATTGCTGCCGTATTTGGGTCCCATCTTTTACCCAAACCTGGCATATGGATGGATCGCCTGAAGTTTAGTTTTGGCTTTGTCATGCTGGCGCTGGCCTTGTATTTCGCCCGTCCACTATTGCCCGGCATTTTATACCTGAGCCTTTTGGGTGTGGTACTGATCACCTGTTCAGGCTACTTCTTGTTCAAGATGCTGCCTCATGTGCATCGGTCTGTAGCGAAAATAGGCCTGATGCTGCTCAGTGGTTTACTGGTCTATGCAGGAGGCATGCAGCTCTA
>NZ_JALGQY010000085.1:0-1110 GCF_022809915.1 Acinetobacter lwoffii
GCGTCCCTACGGGGATTCGAACCCCGGTTACCGCCGTGAAAGGGCGATGTCCTAGGCCTCTAGACGATAGGGACGTTGCGAGGTGATGCGTATATTAAGGACTAAGCCGGGTTTTGTCAAAAGGGTTTTTGCTAAAATTCATTTAACAGTTTAAACATTAGGCAAAACAAAAACTTTATTTTATTAAAATGTTATTTTCTGAACAGATTTCAAGACTATAAAAAATAAATATTTGAAAAGATCACTAAAACTTAGTGATCTGGAGTTTGATATTGCTCAGGCTGAGAGTTTTCAGCTGGGGTTGATACTGTCTCAGTCTCCGCAGTGTTGTCATCATCACGGTTGACGATATAGAGATATAGCGCGGACGGGGCTAAAATCAGTAAAACCAGTAAGATCTTTTTTAACATGATACAAAGGCAAAATATGAAATCGCATTAATTATAGCCTAAGCAAATTAAAAAGAGCAGCAGCATGTACCTATTCAGGCTCTAGAATTTAAAAGTAACATCTGCAATAAATTGGCGGCCGATTTCAGTCATCACACGTGGTCTATCATTTGAGGTCGAGCCTGTTGTATAGGTATTCACGCGGTTGGTGACGTTGTTAATGGTTAAACCAAAAATTGCCCTTAAATCTTTTGAAATTTCCCAGTCATAGGTGGTGCGCATATCCCATGTAAATTTGGGTTTAATTTCAGAGGCTAAATAGGTGTCAATCAGTTCACCTTCATATTCGACTTTGTCATTTTTATCGGAGACTGCAACCATATCATCGTAACTGTCTTTATAGCTAAAGAAGTTTGAAATACGTACAGGCAGTGTATCGAATGTAATGTCCCAATTTACTCGTGCGGTCCATGGTTGGTTAAAGTTTGGGGGAGGGCGGTCTGACCAACGGATAATTTGACCATCATAAGAGACCCATTCATCTTGAATGGCTTGATCATAGGCTGAAGTGTAATCTATATAACTGCGGAAGACTTCACTGTAGTCAAATCCCAAGGCAAATAAATGTTGGCTATCCCCCAGAGTGATCCTAGACAGTATCGTGGACAACAAATCCCTCTAAATTCTTGAAATATTTCTGTTCAAAGGCTTCTGGGCTTAA
>NZ_JALGQY010000027.1:0-45448 GCF_022809915.1 Acinetobacter lwoffii
TTAAAGTTGCACCTGATTTAATATCAACATTAGATTTAAAAGAGACAAAAGTGGTATGTGCAGATAAAGGCTATGATTCAGAACCACTGCGTGAACAGATCAGGAAAACAGGGACTAAAGCGAATATACCAAAGAAAACAAATAGCCAATCGAACAATGACCATATGGACTGGTATTTATATAAAATCAGGCATTTAGTTGAAAATATGTTTTGTAGATTAAAGCAATTTAGAGGAATAGCTACTCGATATGACAAGCTCAAAAGAAATTATCAAAGTTCTGTTGCTTTAGCCTGTATATTTTTATGGCTACCTTTATAGGGTTAATTATGAACAGTAAATGTCAACAGACCCTAATCTGGTTGCAAAAAAGCATACTGTTCGCAGTATGCTTTTTTTTATAATTGCGAAGATTTGAAATTAAACATTCACTGTGTAGGCGTAGAATTCAATGCGCTGGTTTATTATTTGGTCAATTTGTCTTTATATGGGGTTTAATTCGCTCTCAAAAATAGTTCTGTCCAAAATGACAAAAGCTGACATATCTATATTCCGGCTGTTTTGCTTCAAGCTGCTTTAAATCAATTTAAATTAAATGTGATCAATCAAAACTTCTGATGTGATTAATCAGATAAAAAAATAATATAAATCAATAATTAAATTTTAAGTAAATATTGATACATTTCATTGTAATAAAACGATAACAATTAATTGTGAACGCATCGTTCAGGGAAAATTACGCATTTTTACACCTCTTTGTTGAATTGTGACTTGACCGAAATGCCGTACACATTGCAAGATAGGGCACCTAAAAAAATTTAAGTGAAGAGTTACACTAACTTTTCTCAACATTTACATTTGCTAAAACAGCCGAGGATTACATGAAGGCTCTTGTTGCTGTAAAACGTGTGGTTGATGCCAACGTTAAAGTTCGTGTTAAACCGGACAACAGTGGTGTTGACTTAACTAACGTTAAAATGTCAATTAATCCATTCTGTGAAATCGCAGTGGAAGAAGCGGTTCGTTTAAAAGAAAAAGGAACTGTTTCAGAAATCATTGTTGTTTCTATTGGTCCTAAAGAAGCCCAAGAACAGATCCGTTCTGCAATGGCGCTTGGTGCTGACCGCGGTATTCTGGTTGAAGCTGATGACAGCCAACTGGGTGCGCTGGAAATCGCTAAAATTCTTAAAGGCGTTGTTGACGCTGAACAACCACAATTGATCCTTCTGGGTAAGCAAGCAATTGATGATGACTCGAATCAGGTTGGTCAGATGCTTGGCGCTCTAATGGGTGCGGGTCAAGGTACATTCGCTTCTGAAGTGAAAGTAGATGGCGACAAAGTACAAGTAACACGTGAAGTAGACGGCGGTTTACAAACTGTTGAACTGACACTTCCAGCAATCATTACCACTGACTTGCGTTTGAACGAGCCTCGTTATGCGGCACTTCCAAACATCATGAAAGCGCGTAAAAAACCGCTTGATACCAAGTCACCTGCAGATTTCGGTGTAAACCCTGCAACTAAACTGAAAACAGTGAAAGTTGAATCACCTGCAGAGCGTAAAGCTGGCGTACAAGTGAAGTCTGTAGACGAACTTGTAGAAAAATTGAAAAACGAAGCGAAAGTGATCTAATACAGAAGGATAAAAATCATGAGTATTTTAGTTATCGCTGAGCACGACAACAAAGCATTAAACGCTGCTACTTTAAACGTTGTTGCTGCAGCGCAAAAAATCGGTGGTGATATCACTGTATTGGTTGCTGGTTCTGGCGCTCAGGCAGTTGCTGACCAGGCGGCTAAAGTTGCGGGCGTAAGCAAAGTATTACTTGCTGATGACGCTGCTTATGCAAACCAATTGGCTGAAAACGTGGCTAAACTTGTTGCTGAATTAGGTAAAGGTTATAGCCATATCCTTGCTGCTTCTACAACAACTGGTAAAAACATTTTGCCACGTGCAGCTGCGCTTCTTGACGTAAGCATGATCACTGACATCATCGCGGTAGATGGTCCTAAGACTTTCAAACGTCCGATCTATGCAGGTAACGCAATTGCGACTGTAGAATCAGGCGAAAACATCGTATTGGCGACTGTTCGTGGTACAGCATTTGATGCTGTAGCTGCTGAAGGCGGTTCTGCTGCTGTTGAAGCTGCTGCGTCTACTGGTGATGCGGGTATTTCTAAGTTTATCAACGAAGAAATCGTAAAGTCTGAACGTCCTGAACTGACAGCTGCGCGTATTGTGGTTTCTGGTGGTCGTGGTGTAGGTTCTGGTGAGAACTATCACAAGATCCTTGATCCATTGGCCGACAAGCTTGGTGCTGCTCAAGGTGCATCACGTGCTGCGGTAGATGCTGGCTTCGTACCAAACGATATGCAAGTGGGTCAAACTGGTAAAATCGTTGCACCTGACCTGTACATCGCGGTAGGTATCTCTGGTGCGATTCAGCATTTGGCGGGTATGAAAGAGTCTAAAGTGATCGTTGCGATCAACAAAGATGAAGAAGCACCAATCAATGCAGTCGCTGACTACTGGTTAGTCGGTGACCTGAACACTGTAATTCCAGAATTGGTTTCTAAAATCTAATTCCTGAATCGGGTCCAAAAACGCTCTTGTGCAAGCAGTGAAAGCAATGCTTTACTGTTTTGTCCAAGGGCGTTTTTTTTATGCAAAAATTTTAAAAATACTCTACAGTCGAAACTAGAGTATTTCATTTGCATGAAAAGTGATAAAATCCCGGTTTGCTTTTTCTCCTGTTTTTAATCATGTCCTTTTCCAAAGCCGCCCATATCCTGTTTATTAGTTTTTTGCTGATTGCGCTTTATCTGGGTATTTGTATTCATACTGCCCTGAATGCACCAGCTTCGGTAACTCAGTATTTATTTAGTGAATCAGGCGCTTTTGAAGTCATGAGTCCATGGTTATGGTACTTGCTGGCAGTGCTGTGTTTGCTTAATGTTGAAACCAAACCTAATACCCGAGTGTTTACGGCTATAGCAGCGACATTGTTGGGATTACGGGAAATGGATTTCCATAAGCAGGTGTTTGAAATGAGTTTTATCAAAACTAATTTCTATCGCAGTGCTGAAATTCCGCTCATGGATAAGCTGCTCGGATTTATTTTATTGCTCGGCATTATTTTTGTCTTTCTGGTACTGGCGAAAAAGCTGGTTCAAACCATACGAAGCATGAAGAATTCTTTGAATATTGCACATTTTTTTATCTTCCTCACCATTGCCTGTGGCGGACTGAGCAAGGTGCTGGATCGCACGACCTCAACCCTGAAAGAAGAATTCGGCATCCAGTTGGTACCGCATACTCAAATCATGATTATGACCATTGAGGAAGGGGTAGAAATGTTATTGCCAGTTTTATTGATTGTGGCTGTGCTGAGCTATCGTAAAGTACTGAACCAGGCACAATAAAAATATAGAAAAAACGATGAAGATGCGCCAGTTGATTGGCGCATTTTGTTTTTGTAGTACTGTATTTCTCAAAATTTGAGGTATTGAAAAATCCTGTCTCGATGCGCTAATTTTCGGTTTTCAAATAACAAGAAAATGATCACTAAAATGAAGATAATTAACAAGGTTAAGCTGAATATTTCGACACAAAAATACAAGTGTTTATGCTATAATTTAGGGCTGTATTTTAGTTTTTAACTCAGTCGTTTGAGTTAATGATTTTGCTAGTTTTACGACATATAAATACAAGCCAAAATTGGCTTGTAGAATAAGGAGTATGCATGAGCGTATCGGAAATTAGACCGATTGCCATTGAGGATGAACTTAAAAGCTCATATCTCGATTATGCGATGAGCGTGATTGTGTCACGTGCATTGCCCGATGTACGAGATGGTTTAAAACCTGTTCATCGTCGTGTGCTTTTCGCAATGCACGAATTAGGCAATGACTATAACAAAGCTTATAAAAAGTCTGCACGTGTAGTCGGTGACGTGATTGGTAAATATCACCCGCATGGTGATTCTGCCGTATACGAAACCATTGTACGTATGGCGCAAGATTTCAGCTTGCGTTACCAATTGGTTGATGGTCAAGGTAACTTCGGTTCGGTCGATGGCGATAGCGCAGCAGCCATGCGTTATACCGAAGTACGTATGCGTAAACTGACCCACGAACTGTTAGCGGATCTTGAAAAAGATACCGTCGAGTGGGAAGACAACTACGATGGCTCTGAGCGTATTCCTCAAGTCATGCCAACCCGTGTACCGAACTTATTGATTAATGGTGTTACCGGTATTGCAGTCGGTATGGCGACCAATATGGCGCCGCATAACATGACTGAAGTGGTGAATGCGTGTCTGGCCTATGCTAATGATCCTCAGATCAGTATCGAAGGGTTGATGGAACATATTTCTGGTCCGGATTTCCCGACAGGCGGTATCATTTACGGTAAATCAGGCATCGTCGATGCATACCGTACCGGTAAGGGCCGTTTGCATATCCGTGGTAAGTACCATTTCGAAGAAGATCCGAAGAATGGCCGTACCACGATTGTCTTCACTGAAATTCCATATCAGGTCAATAAAGCAAAAACCATTGAGCGTATTGCTGAACTGGTCAAAGAGAAAAAACTGGAAGGCATTTCAGAGCTTCGTGACGAGTCTGACAAAGACGGTATGCGTATCGCGATTGACCTGAAGCGCGGTGAAAACGCTGAAGTGATCGTGAACAACCTGTTCCAGAACACGCAACTTGAAAACTCTTTCAGCATCAATATGGTTTGCCTGGACAATGGCCAACCAAAATTGATGAACCTGAAAGACATCATTGCCGCGTTTATCCGTCACCGTCAGGAAGTAGTCACGCGTCGTACCATGTTCGAATTACGCAAAGCGCGTGAACGTGGTCATATCTTGGAAGGTTTAACCGTTGCTCTGGCAAATATTGATGCCATCATCGAAACCATCAAGAGTTCTGCAAATCCGGCTGAAGCGCGTGAGCGTTTGCAGGCAGGTGAGTGGGCAGGTGGCGGTGTTTTGGCCTTGTTGGAAAAAGCCGGTTCAGTTTCTGTGCGTCCGGATGAGATTGAAGGTGAAGACCCAAGTCGCCCATTTGGTTTGGATGGCGAGATTTATCGTTTGTCACCAACTCAGGTGAATGCAATTATGGAACTTCGCTTGCATCGTTTAACTGGTCTGGAACAAGACAAGTTACATGCTGAATATAGTGAAATCCTGTCACAAATTGCTGAACTGACTGCAATTTTGAATGACTTTAATCTGTTGATGAACGTGATTCGTGAAGAATTGGCATTAATTCTTCAGCAGTATGGCGATGCACGTAAAACGTCGATTGTCGAGTCACGTATCGATTTCTCTCGTGAAGATCTGATTCCTGAAGAGCAAATGGTGCTGACGGTATCGAAATCAGGTTATGCGAAAACTCAACCATTGTCTGACTACGCTGCACAGCGTCGTGGTGGCCGTGGTAAGTCTGCGACCAGCATGAAAGAAGATGATTACATTCAACATCTGATTGTGACGTCAAGTCATGCGACGGTACTTTGCTTTACCAATGTTGGTAAGGTCTATCGTCTGAAAGTCTATGAAGTGCCGCAAGCATCACGTGGTGCGAAAGGTCGCCCAATGGTGAATTTGTTGCCACTGGATGAAAACGAGACCATTACTGCGATCTTGCCTGTGATTGACGCGCCGAAGAAATTCAAAGAACGTCTGGCTGCCTTCAAGGCATTTGTCAAAGCCAATGCAGCGCAGTTGCAAGCCAATGAAGTGATCAATGCTCATTTTGCCGAGCTTGAAGCAGCGCTGACAGAATCTGAAGATGGTGCGGATGATATTTCTGATGCATTGCGTATTCAATTGAAACAGTTGGGCTTGGAGCTTTCTGCAACAGATCTTGATGATGACATCATCAATGACTTTGCTCAGCAGGCTGAAGCGGTACGTAAAAACTTCTATGTGTTTATGGCAACCGAATACGGTACGATTAAACGTGTAGAGCTTGAGCAGTTCTCGAATGTTCGTTCAAACGGTTTACGTGCGATTGAGTTGAATGGTGACGATACCCTCATTGGTGTGGCGATTACTGATGGCGAACAGCAAATCATGTTGTTCTCGAACGAAGGTAAAGCCATTCGCTTCGCTGAGACGGATGTACGTTCAATGGGCCGTTCTGCCAAAGGTGTACGTGGTATGCGCGTGACTATTGGTGCAGCTGCACAGCTAGAAGAAAATGACGAAACTGAGATCGAGTCTGATGACGAAGATGGTTCAGATTCAGCATTGATTAGCCGAATCGTATCACTGGTGGTTGTACCTGAAACTGGTGAAGTACTGTGTGCATCTGAAAACGGTTATGGTAAACGTACTCCAGTAGACGACTTCCCGACCAAGAAACGTGGCGGTAAGGGCGTGATTGCGATCAAGACCTCTGAACGTAATGGTCAATTGGTGGGTGCTGTTGCCATCGATGCAAGCAAAGAACTGATGCTGATTTCAGATGGCGGTACGCTGGTTCGTACCCGTGCATCTGAAGTGGCGCAAACTGGTCGTAACGCACAAGGTGTTCGTCTGATCCGCTTAGGTAATGAGGAATTGTTGGTCGGTGTAGTTTCAATTGAAGCTGTTGAAGAAGATGAGTTTGTTGAAGCGATTGAAGGTGCAGAATCTTTAGTGGCTGAAACGGATGCAGTTGCTGAAACTGAGCAAGTTGCAAAAGATGGTGAAAATTCAGTAGAAGAATAAGTTTTTTACTGATAAAAAGGGCGCTTCGGCGTCCTTTTTTATAAACCTTGACTGCATAAGGGTAAGCGATGAAAACCAAATTAATGTTGTTGGCAGCAGCGGTTGCATTGACTGGCTGTAATTCAATGGACAATATTCCGAATCCGAGTCCTGAACAGGAAAAGGCGGCACAGCTGGCTTATGAGGATTTGCGTGACGGGAAATATGAGGAATTTCTGGATCAGTTAGAACCGCAGTTGCAAACCCAGTTTAAGGATAATGAAAAGCTGATGAAACGCTTTTCACGTTCAATTCCTCAAGGTGAATACAAGTCTAAGACTTTAATGACCAAAGAGATTGAAGAAGCAACCAATCAGCCTGGACAATATAAGGTCAGTTATGAAATTGCCTATCCGGAGAATCTGGTTCAGTATGATGTGAGTTTTGATAAGCCGAATGGTAGCAACAAGATTCGTAATTTCAATATTCAGGTCTTTGGCGAATCAAGTAAATAAGTGGAATAGGCGCATTGCTATAATGTTCTATCTGCTTTGATGACCAGAAATTAAACGTCGATAAGCCAAGAAAAAGCACATGCTGCCGATCATTCCAAGATAGAGCAGTTTAGGTAAGACCAGTGCGGTAGGTACACCCATCTGATTGAGTTGAATAAACATCTGCACAATTTGGGTGGAAGGCAGGATTTCGCCAACGACTTGCATCCAGATAGGCATGGCAGCATGTGGCCAGGCCGCACCAGATAAAAAGAACAGTGGAATGGAAGTGAATACAATCACATGACCCGCACGTTCTGGCAGATCCAGAAAACTGGCAAATAGGCAGGTCATGCCAATTATCGTGTAGATAAAAACCGGAACAGCCAGTAGCATCCCGAACAGGTTGCCACCGCGCGGATAATCAAACAGCCAGAAGCTGAAACCGAATAAATAGAAACATCCCAGACAGCCAATAGTAAAGACTGCTAAACCCATTCCCATGAGTGCATTTGCGTTTAATTCTATTTTTCTTTCCCGATATACCAAAATCAGCATACTCAAACCCAAAAGAATGGTTTGGTGGATAATTAAGGGTGCAACCGCAGGAAAGACATAACTACCATAGCCGGACAGTGGATTAAATAAAGGAATTTGATGCACAGAAAGGGCTGGTGAAAAATCCGAGACCTCGCCAAAGCGTTCAGCATAATCTGCCAAAGTTTGCTCAACTGATGTGGCTAAGCCCAGACCAATTTGTTTGGTCACTAAAAAGTTGGCTGTACTTAAATACAGGCCAATGCCACCTGTTTCACCATGCCTTAAGCTTTGCGATAAATTGTCCGGCAGCAGTAAAATACCATCGGCTTTTTGTGATTCCACCCATTGTTTGGCCTCGGAAAAATTGCCGGTAATCGCCTCAATTTCCACATTGGGGCTTTGTGCCACCTGACCAATAATGCGGGTGCTTAAGCTACTTTGTTCTTCATCGACAATGATAATCGGTAAGGCTTCAGCCTGCTGCGCCTGATAAGCAGTTGGATAAAAAAAGCTGTAAAACAAGACAGATAGAATCAGCGTGGTAAAGATTGTGCCGTGACTGACAATATCTTTGAAGCTTTGTAGATAGTAAAACCAAAGGGATTTCATTGGACTGCTCCTTTGGCTATTTTTTTAAGAAACAGATAAGCCAGCAGAGCGTAGACTAGGGCATAGACCAGCAGCATCAATCCAGCTTGCAGTGAAATATGTACTGGACTGCCAATCACCCATTGTTCGGTTTGTAATTTGGCATAGGGCGTAAACGGAATAATATTGGACCAGAACTGGGTGAATAGGGGCGCATTATTTAAAGGGAGGGTCACACCGGCAAAGCTCAACGATGAACCCCCATAGACCGCAATGATGCCGAAAGATTTACTTAAATCTTTGGTCGCTAGAACCACTGCACTGCTTAAAAATGCATAGGCGCTATATAGCAGAAATTGTGCCGATAGAATCAGAGTGAGCGAGCCGGCAACAAACCAGCCGCGAATTTCAATCAGCCAGAACATCCAGGCCCAAGTCCACACACTAAAAATAGCCACATAGACCAGGTTCTTAGACAGTAATGCCATCAAGATGGATGAGTTGCTAATCCAGCTTATTAAGGTCTGTCGCTTCAGTTCCTGACCGACGGAAAATGCCACACAACAACACAGCAGTAAATGCAGAATCGCCGGAATGACATAGGGTTCCAGATAGAATTCATAATTCAGCTGCGGATTGTACAGCGGTGATATTTTGATATGCGGTGACGGTGCTTCGAGAGAGGGCAGCCGGTTGCCCAGATATTGCTGTCCGCTAAATTCAGCCAGTGCTTGCAGGGTACTAACCAGCATGGCAGACGAAATGGTATTTCCGATACTGAAATAACTCTGGTTAAAGGCAATACTGATGTCAGCATCCTGAGCACGAACCAGACGTTGCTCGGCGCCGCTTGGAATATGGATATAACCCCAAATTTTATTTTGATTTAACAGGCGCTCAATTTCAGCTGTTTGTTCCGACACCGTAGCAATTTTAAGAGTATGATTCAGTGCCACATGCTGATAAATGCTTTGACTCAGCGCACTCTGGTCTTGATCAATAATCGCAATCGGTAAATGATCCGGTTTCCCTTGAGCAAACATGCTGCTGAATAAAATAATCACCAGTGCAGGTGCCAGCGTGACCAGACACAGATCCCATTTTTCGCGGAGCAGATAGCGCAGTTCGCGCCATATACCCGTCCACATTATCGGGTCTCTTTCAGTTTAAATAACACGCTCATCCCAACTTTCAGTTCAGGAATCGCTGGTGTGGGCACAAGATGCAGCTTAAAACTTCGCACATCATAACCGCCGGTTTGGCGTGTGGTCTTAATGGTGGCAAATTCACCTTCAGCACTGATCTGCTTGATTTTAAAAGTGGCGGTTTTATCTAGGGCAGGAATATAACCTTCAATGCTGCTCATTTTCTGAAATGGGGCATATTGGTCTTCACGAATATTCAGGCTCACCCACATTTGATCTTCAATCAGGCTGACCACAGGGACTGCGGTGGCTACTAGCTCCGAGACTTTTCCATAGGTTTTAGATACCGTTCCGTTTACAGGTGCAACTAATTGGGTTTCTGCTTCTAAAGCATTGGCTTCATCCAGCGCAGCCTGGGCAATATCTACCTGTGCATCGGCAGAACTCTTTTGCTGCGAGGTGCTGCCACGTTTGGCACGTGCATATTGCTGATACGCCGCCTCTGTCATTTGCGCCGCTGATTGACTGGCTGCATACAATTCATCACGGCGCTGACGTGAAATCACACCTTCCTTAAATAAATTTGCACCACGCTCATAAGAAACTTTGGCTAAATTCTGTTGTGCTTTCAGCGATTGCCAGTTGGCATACAGGCTGGCGATATTTTCTTCCTGAGAGCCACGTTCAGCAGTCGATTGTAAGGCCAGCGCAGATTGTAAAGCCGCTACTGCTTGCTGTTTTTTGGCCTGAATTTCCGGGCTGTTTAAGCGCACCAGCACATCGCCTTTTTTGACCTGCTGACCTTCTTCTACATAGATTTCTTCAATGCGGCTCGGCACTTTGGTGGCCACCTGGACCGTTTCAGCTTCTACACGACCCTGCAATTCCAGCGGAGCCGGTTGATAGCTTTTCCATAATCCAAAAGCGATGACTGCCAGTAGAACAGGAATCAGGGCGAGCAATAAATATTTTTTCTTTTTGGAGATTTCAGGAGCTTGTTCATGCTCGGTCGAAGTCGTCGCGTTGTTTTCTATTTCAGTTTTTGTTTCTACCTGTTGCGCAGGCGATTTTTCTGTATCGCTGGATGAAGCCGCTTCATTCACAGGATCATTGGGTTTTTGATCTTCGTTCATGTTCGGCTCCATTAGCGAATATAGTGAGTGTTGGTATGTTGGATGTAGTTCGGAAATTCTGCAATCGAGCCATGGCTTTGTAATAGGGTAGCCAGTGACATCACATATTTGTAGGCATTCAAGGCAGTTTCAGCTCGTAATCCGCTCAGCATATTTTGTGCATCGATGACCTGTGTGGCGGTGCCCATATCTTCTTTAAAGGACAATTCTTGGATGCGTAAATTTTCCTGTGCGGCTTTCAAGTTTTGTGCCAGAAGCGCATCACTTTGCTGTGCGCTGAGTGCTTCGCTATAAGATTTATAGATCAGATTTTCAATTTCCTGCTGGGTGCGTGCAGTGAGTAATTCTGTAGCAGAGCGTTTGAGTTCGGCAGCCTGAATATTTTTGTTTTTATCAATTCCGGAAAACAGGTTATAACGTGCGGCAACTCCGACAATCCAGTTTTCATTTTGATCCAGACTATATTCACCAAAAGCAAAAACATTCGGTTTTTTCGCTGCTTGCTGGGCTTTCACATTGGCTTGGGCCAATTGGGTATCCAGCTGCATTTTTTGAATCAGCGCAGAGTTCTGACTAAAAGTTTTTAGCAGATGATTTAAGGCCTGTGGCTCGGTTTTATTGACAAATAAAGGCGTCGAAAGCTCAGTGATGCTACTTTCCTGAAGCAGATTATTCAGCTGGAACAGCGCAGCATTCAAATTGGCCTGCGTATTTTGCTGGCTGCGCTCGGCATTATTACGTGCCACTTCAAATTGCATGCACTGGCCTTTACTGATAAAACCTTGCTGTTCCATCTTTAAGGCATTGCGATAATGCTGTTGCATGGCATTCAGGTTAAATAGTGCTGCTGCATGCAGTTGCTTTTGGAGTTGTACATTAAAATAACTTTGAATCAGTTCAAAACGCTGCGTGTCTTGCTGCTGTTTGTTGCTGAGCTGACTACGACCGACCTGAATATTGGCAATTTCTTTGGCGCTGCTTGTCAGTCCACCGGTATAAAGCGGCATCATGATTGAAACCGTCGGGCGAATCACCTGATCATCCAGCACGACATTCGAACTATCAGGAATTAAGCCAACTCCATTTTGGATAGGTTGTCTTAAACTATTTTTTAGTGGGTCAGCCAGATCACCTAAGTTCAGTTCATCAATTCTATTATTGACACCATCCGTTAAGGATTGCTCTAAATTATTTTTTAATGCACCTAAAGGCAGATCGAGTTCATTATGAAAGGCATACGCACGAACATTCAGATCGACTCGTGGCAGACCTATACCTTTCACTGCTTCAGCTTCAAGTTTTGAGGCCTGCTCCAGACTTTGATAGGCTTGGCTGCTATAAGAATTTTGCAACAACTGACGTTCAGCGTCCTGAAAGCTGATGCTCTGCGCATGAGCAAAGCTGCCATACATCATTGATGCAAGCAGATTTAAACCCCAGACAAGCTGTCTTTTATTTTTCTTTAAGTTCATAAAGTCGCTAAACTGATTTAAAGCCGGTGATGTTATCCGGCTAGTATAAATCAAAGGTTCGTAGATAGAACTAGTGTAAAGTTATAGTATTGTTTCTTTTACATCTGTATTTCAAATACTTATCGGCTGTTTTTAATGGAATATCTAGAATCAAAAAATGGCTTAATCTTGAATATTTTCAATTGTTAGTTTAAAGATGATAAAAACAGCAGGCTAAAATACTGGTCAATTTATCTTGTGAATCTACATTGATTTTTTGACTCTATCTTGACTCATAGATTGAAATAATTTTGTGCAAGACCCTGCCAGATATGGTTAAATGCCATCATTTTATTGTGTTTCACTCTGAAAGGAAAAATCATGCGCGCGTACAACTTCTGTGCTGGTCCTGCTGCATTACCGACTGCCGTACTTGAAAAAGCTCAAGCTGAAATGCTTGACTGGCACGGCAAAGGTCTTTCGATCATGGAAATGAGCCACCGTAGTGCCGACTATGTTGCCATGGCTGAAAAAGCGGAAGCAGACTTACGTAAACTCATGAATATTCCTGAGAACTACAAAGTATTGTTCTTGCAGGGTGGGGCATCATTACAGTTCTCGGCAATTCCATTGAACCTGCTTGGCAAAAACAACAAAGCAGACTATATCGATACCGGTATCTGGTCTGAAAAAGCCTTGAAAGAAGCGCAACGTTATGGCGATATCAATGTTGTAAAAGCGGGTATCCAAATTGATGGTAAATATGCGATCAGTGCACAAAGCGAATGGAACCTGTCTGCTGATGCAGCTTATGTGCATTATGCCGATAATGAAACCATTGGCGGTCTGCAATTTGCTTCAATTCCTGAAACAGATAAGCCATTAGTGTGCGATTATTCATCTAGCATTTTATCTGCACCCTTAGACGTCTCTAAATTTGGTTTGATCTATGCGGGCGCGCAAAAGAATATCGGGCCTGCTGGCTTAACGCTGGTGATCATTCGTGATGATCTACTTGATCAAGCTAAACCTGAAATTCCAAGCATCTTGAAATATGCAGATCAAGCGAAAAATGGCTCAATGGTCAACACACCATCAACTTATGCATGGTACTTGTCTGGTCTGGTATTCGAGTGGTTACTGGAAAATGGTGGCGTAGAGGCCATGCACAAGGTGAACCTTGAAAAAGCTAACTTGCTTTATGGTTATATTGATCAAAGCGATTTCTATGCGAATCCAATCGCAAAAGCAAACCGTTCAATCATGAATGTACCATTTACCTTGGCCAATGCTGATCTTGAGAAACAGTTCCTGAAAGAAGCCGAAGCGCAGCATTTATTGAATCTTGCCGGTCACCGTTCAGTAGGTGGTATGCGCGCAAGTATTTATAATGCTGTGCCTTTAGAAGGCGTGCAGGCATTGGTGAACTTTATGGATGACTTTGCCAAACGCAATGGTTAATTCCTGAAACGAAAAAACCCAGCACAGGCTGGGTTTTTTTTATGAGTACAATAATTTTAGAAAATAAAAGTATGCAGGATGAATCCGCAGATCAGCATCCCCAACATGAAAAAAAGGCAGGACATCATATCAATATTATAGCGGGAGCTAAGATGATGCTCGACCTGTTGTAATGTTTCTTCTTGCACGATTTTCATAGATATTTATTGTCCGATCTATTTATCGTTAATACTAATTTGTTGTGAGTATTTTTATCATAAAAAATTGATTAAATAAAGTACATTTTTGATTAAAGAGCATAAATTTTCATTTTATTTAAATATTAGATTTGCACGACAACAGATTATTTATATGAGAAATCAAACGCTTATTTTTACAAGATTTTTAAGGTTATTTTAAATATTTAAAATGAAGTTATTTGAATTTAAAAATGTGGATAACTCGGTTTTTAATGAATTTAAATAGATTATTAAGCCAGAAAATATGTATAAAAAATAATCAAAAATTAAAATGACAAATAAGAATATAGATGGATTAAAAGAAGATACCCATCAAAATGAATATCTTCTTTATATGTTTGAACTTAAGACACTTTTCTATAAATATTGGCCTGAATCCACAAGTTGCCACGAATATACTGGCCAATCTGGAAGTTTTTGAACTGGTCATTCCGCGTTGCAATCCGGATCAAGGTCGCAGGCTGGCCTTCATCATGAATGAGGGTGACATCATACAGAGTGTAGTCCTGACCCATAAACTGCATAGTCGTTTTACCGACAATATTGCCTTGAAACCAGGCTTCATCTTCCTGACCCATGGTTTCGCCGTATAAATAGGCCACCATTTTAGAAAAATCTACGGTTACAGGTTCTTTATCTTCTTCAGACTGCGGCTGCCAAGCATCAATCTGTTCCTGCAAATTGTCCGGAGCTACCCCATTATTGGCAGCCAGAATATCATTCAAGGCACGGTGGTGCTTGATCGAAGCCGGATCATCAACCACCAGATGCTCATGATCTGCGACCGCTTCAAGTTCATAGGCCCAGCCATTCAGATTCACCACATAGGACTGGTCTTTTTCATAATGCGGGTGATTGACGCTATACAGGCTATCGAAAGCGTAAATAATATTGTTAGCACCCAGATTCAAGCGCAATACAGCCTGAGTATTGGATTTACAGCTAATAATCCGGTCAATCGTGGCTTTCACCTGATAAGGACTGTCAAAGCACGGAAATGCAGTTTTTACCGCTTGAGGTTTGTTGTTTTCAACGGCAATCACTTGACTCAACTGTACCGCAGCTTTGCTCGGTCCCTGAATCAGCCAAGTCTCTGCATCCATATCACATTCTTGTGTACAAAGGCCCATCGGCATGATTGGTTCATCAAGAGCTTTGCCTAACCACTGTGGTACATCTGTGCCAGGGTTGTCGGTGAGCAAGGTCCAGTGTTCGACATGACTACCGAAATTTTGATCATCAATGGTGATGATCTCTGGGCTATTCTGATTTTTCATATGCACAATTGATCTTGGATGATGTATTTATAGTTAATCGAGGGTCATTGCGATTTTTCAAGTCAATCGAATGAATTTTAAAATTAAAATGCCAGTCAAATGAAGTCAATTTTTTTTCTAGCGTGAATCACGCCAGTTTTACCGGGCACATACTTATTTAAAATACTGATGACAGATGCAATGAAAATGGAGCGATTTAATCATCAACCTGATCACTGCAATTTGCTAGAATAACCATGATTTATACCTTAATGGGAAGCCCTGTGTTGCCATTCAAACTTTGGGTCGATGCCGATGCATTGCCACGTATGCTGCGAGATGTGATTATTCGTGCTTCGGATCGCTATCAGCTGGAAGTCACTTTTGTTGCCAACCAGCCAGTCGGAATCACACCTTCGGTCAGAATTAATTCAATTCAGGTGATGAGTGGGGCGGATGCTGCAGATAAAGAAATTATTCTGCGCATGAAAGAGCATGATATTGTCATGACCCAAGATATTCCCTTGGCTGCGGAAGTGATTGAAAAAGGCGGGATTGCGATTCATCCCCGTGGTGAAATTTATACTACGGCCAATGTCAAAGCGCGCTTACATCTGCGCGATTTTATGGACAGCTTACGCGGAGCGGGCGTGCAAACGGGCGGTCCGCCACCGATTTCAGAACGGGATAAACGCGAATTTTCCAGCGCACTCGATCAGACCATCCAAAAACAAAAACGTAAAACTTCCGCGCTTTAAGCCTTATTCAGAGTGACTCGCATGCCCACACAAACCAATATGATTGCCACCTATCTTTTATTGGTTTTTATCTGGGCGACGACACCGCTAGCTATTGTCTGGAGTGTGACGGATTTGCATCCGCTCTGGGCTTTGGCATTGCGTTTCTTTTTGGCTTTGCCTTTTGCATTTGCCTTGTTGTGGCTATTTAAAACCCGTTTTCCCTTAGATAAATTATCCATGCACAGTTACCTGGCTGGCGCATGCAGTTTTATCGGCTCACAGATTTTCACTTATCTGGCCACGGATTATCTGAGTTCAGGCATTATTGCCCTGATGTTCGGACTGGCGCCGATTATTACCGGTTTAATTGGCCGTTTTGTATTTCAGCTTAAGCTCTATCCTTCGCAGTGGGGTGGTATGGCGATTGCCTTGCTGGGTCTGGGCATTATCTGTGTCGGTGGCAAAGATCAGCATATTCAGCCGATTGGCATAGGCCTGATGTTGCTCAGTGTTTTTATTTACTGTGTTTCGATGTTCTGGGTGAAAAAAGTTAATGCACCTCTCGAACCTATGGCACAAGCGGCCGGTTCTATTGCTGTTTCAGCGGTCATGGCCTGTGCCATGTTGCCATTTATCTGGCAATTTGCACCAACCCAGATCCCACAGGCTAAATCGCTGATTGGACTCAGTTATGCTGTAATCATGGCTTCCCTGATTGCGATGTTCTGTTATTTTAAACTGGTGCAAAAAATCAAGGCGACTACTTTGTCATTGACCACCGTATTGACGCCGATGCTGGCCTTATTTGTCGGGGTGATTCTGAATGATGAAAAATTATCGGGTGGGGCCGTGTTCGGTGTCATTATCTTACTGGCTGGTTTGTTGTTATATTTTTCCAGAGAAATTAAAGCGAGCTATAACGCTCGCCTTTCATCGTCCAGCAGTACTGACTAAAGCAGGAATTTAGGCAAAGTGAGCCTTGACGCATTCACCCAGTTTGACCCGGTCTTGCGGATGCATGGTAATAAAATATGCACCAGTCCGATATTTGCCATTTTCTTCTTCGCGACTGTAGGCCACCTGAGCGGTTGCTGCAATATGGAAGAAATTTTCCGGATGACTCAAAGTCACGTGCAGATAGGTGCCTTCAGCGATAGGGCGCTCATTAAAGAAACTAAAACCGGTTTCTGAAAAGTTCACTTGCTCTGGTACAGGTAACATGCTTTGTACAATTGCGTCATACAAAGAACCGGTAATAAGGTTTAACTTTTGATTAAATAAGGATAAGATTCGAGCAATTTGTTGATCTTTTTCAGATAATTGTTGTAATTCGTAGTTAACCGCATGATCAAATTGATCTAGTTCTGCAAGTAGTAGAAAATAGCGGGGCAAGACGAAGTTAGGATCGTAAGGATCATTCAAGGCAACATCATCGGAAATAATCTGATAATTAATTCGTAAGGCAGCATCGATTCGAGACATGACGCGTCTTTCCGTAAATCCGTTTGGATGCTGTACATTTTCCATAATTTATTACCTCGGACTAGATGGTTATGTTCAAACCAATCTCGCTGTATATAGGGTTGAAATATACTCGCGCACGGCGTAGTAACCACTTCATTTCTTTTATCGCGTTGGTCTCAATGATCGGCCTCACACTCGGTGTGGCAGTCCTCATTACAGTGTTGTCTGTGATGAATGGTTTTGACCGAGAGTTAAAGAATCGTGTCTTAGGAATGATACCCCAAGCGACTGTTTCCTCAACACAAATTTTAACAAATTGGCCGGAACTTGCAAAGCAAATTGAAGGGCATGAACATGTCCAAGGAGTCGCACCTTTTACTCAATTACAAGGCATGCTGACCGCACAGGGTCAGGTCGCCGGCATTATGGTCAGCGGGATCGAACCCGAGTATGAGAAAAAAGTTTCGATCATACAAAACCATATGGTTGAGGGCAGTATCGACAGCCTGAAAAAAGGTGAATTTGGTATTGTTTTGGGCAAGCAAATGACCGATGCCATGGGTGTGGGTTTAAATGACAATATTACTCTGGTTTTGCCAGAAGCCACCCCATCACCAGCTGGTGTCGTCCCGCGTTTCAAGCGTTTTAAAGTAGTGGGAATCTTCAGTATTGGTGCTGAAGTTGACTCGATGATGGGTTATATCGCTTTAAATGATGCCTCGACCTTGCTGCGTCTACCGGATGGTGCGCAGGGTGTGCGTATGAAGCTGGATGATATTTTCCTGGCACCACAAGTGTCTCAGGAAATTGTGCGTGATTTGCCGGGGAATTTCTATGCTTCGGACTGGACTTATACCCATGGTAATCTGTTCAGCGCGATTCAGATGGAAAAAGCCATGGTCAGCCTGCTTTTATTCCTGATCGTTCTAGTCGCGGCATTTAATATTGTGTCTTCACTGGTGATGGTGGTGACGGATAAAAAATCGGACATTGCCATTTTAAGGACTTTGGGGGCTTCACCTGCCACCATTACCAAAATCTTTATGGTGCAAGGTACCGTGATTGGGGTGATTGGAACTTGTGCAGGGGCCATCCTCGGGATTATTGCGGCAACCAGTATCAGTAGCTTTATTGGCTGGCTCAACAATACTTTAGGCCTGAATATGTTTGATGCCTATTTTATTAACTACTTACCTTCGTATCTGCGCTGGCAGGATGTCTTGGTGATTGTAGGCTTGTCACTGGCACTCAGTTTTGTCGCGACAATTTATCCGGCTTTACGTGCAGCAAAAATTCAACCGGCAGAGGCTTTGCGTTATGAATAATCTGATTTTAGATGCCCAGAATATTCACAAATCCTTTACCGATGGCAAGGCCACTGTCGATGTGATTCGCGGCTTGTCGCTACAGGTAAAAGCAGGTGAGTTTGTTTCGATTGTAGGTTCAAGTGGTTCAGGCAAAAGTACCTTATTACATGTTTTGGGTGGATTGGATCGCCCGACGTCAGGTCAGGTCATGGTGAATGGCCGCCGTTTTGATACCTTGTCTGAAGCAGAACGCGGTTATGTGCGGAATGAGCATTTGGGCTTTGTTTATCAGTTTCATCACCTGTTGCCAGAATTTACGGCACTGGAAAATGTGGCCATGCCGCTGATGTTACGCGACAACATGAAGTTTAAGGAAGCCAAACAGCAGGCCGAATATTTGCTGGAACGTGTTGGTCTTTCGCATCGTCTGACTCACAAGCCGGGTGAATTATCCGGAGGTGAGCGTCAGCGTGTAGCTTTGGCGCGTGCAGTGGTCGGTAAACCTAAACTGATGATGGCCGATGAACCGACCGGAAATCTAGACCGCAAGACTGCAGCAAAGATTTTTGAACTGCTGACCGAATTGCAACGTGAGTTCAATATGGCGATGCTGATTGTGACGCATGATGAACAGCTAGCCCATGCAGCAGATCGGATTTTACATATGCAGGATGGTCTCTGGATTGAACCATAAATAACGAGAATATTCGCATTTGATTGAAGCTCACTCCGGTGGGCTTTATTATTGGGCAAAATAATAACAAGACAGAATAAGATTCAATGTTGCAGTGGCTATGTATTGGCTGGATTTTAGGCCTTGCGTGTATGGGGAAAAGTTTCCTGTCTGTTCAACTGAGCGGAACGGCAGTTTTGATCGTTGCGCTGTTGTGGTATCTGTGTTGCCATAAATTAAAGCTCATCTTGAATACACCACTGCGAAGCTTGTTGATCACTGGATCAAGCCTGCTTTTGGGACTATTTTTAGGTCATGCTTATGCCAATCTGCAATTGGCTGAACGTTTATCCAAACGAGAGCACGAGGTCTCTGAAAAAGAAATCGTGGTCTATATCAAAGAGCTGAATAAACTGGGCGATCAGAATATCCAGCAAGCCCTGCATGTGCTTAACCCTGATGGCACTACAGTCAAATGGATGGGTTTTCTGCCAGTTTCAGATCCTGTCACATCCAGTTTAGTAAATGATGAAACCAAACAGCAGACTCTTGAACTGGAACACTATTATTTATTACAAGGCCAGATTCGACCTAACCATAGTTATGCCACACCGGGTGCTTTTGATGCAGAAAAGTGGGCATTGCAGCAAAATGTTATGGCCGGTTTCCGGATCAAAAGCATTCAGGAGTTGCAACCGCAACAACTCTATGCACTAGGTCATGGCAAATATCTACGCCAGCAACAAAAGTTGAATCAGCGATTTTTGCTTTGGGTAGAACAACAGCGACTGGCCTTAAGAGAGTTTGTGGCCAGACAACCCGTACAGCAGAAAGGCTTGTTACTGGCTCTATTAAGTGGTGATGAAAGTCTCTTGGATCAAGCGACGGAACAGCAATTCCAGCGTTTTGGCATGAGTCATTTACTGGCGATTTCCGGACCGCATGTGCTGATCTTTGCTTTTATCGTCTGTGGCAACTTGCAATATCTGATTTCAAGGTACGCATCGCAGATTTATCTGAAATGGCCAAGGCAGTATTTTTTGAGTCTGCCTTTTTTGTTATGTGTATTACTGTATTGTGCCTTTGTCGGTTTTGAGATTCCGGCGCTACGCACTTTACTGATTTGTGTGATTGTAACTTTAACCTTGCTGCTCAGGCAAAGTGTGCAGCCATTAAAACTGCTGATTTTAAGTGCTGCCTTATTGTTGTTATTTGATCCTTTTAGCATTTTATCGGCCGCATTCTGGCTGTCTTATGGAGCCTGTTTTGTCTTGCTGCGAATCTATCAAACCATTCAGCAGCAACCGAATCAAACAATACAAACAGCATTACAACGGCTGTATTTTGCAATGAAAGTTTTAGTGGAGTCGCAGTGGAAAATTTTTCTGGCCCTGCTTCCCTTAATGATGCTGTTTTTTAAGCAGGTGGCCTGGATTACCCCGCTAAGCAACCTGGTGGCTATCCCGTGGATTGGCCTGCTGATTGTTCCAGTAGATATTCTGGCGGCTTTACTGTTTTTTGTTTCTGAGCCATTGTCGAGTCTGTTGTTTCAGCTCAATGATATTTTTATTCATATATTGCTGGCATTTTTGAATCTGCTTGATCGGCTGTTTGCACCGCAACTGATTCCTGTGGCCATGAATGTCTGGATGATTGCTCTATGTATTTTGGGCTTATTAATTGTCTTTTTGCCGCGTGGCTTAGTGCCCAAAAGCTGGACAGCACTTGCCTGTGTACCACTGTGCATTCCTCAACTTAATCAGCATGCATTTAAGCTGTCTGTTCTGGATGTTGGGCAGGGACAGGCAATCTTTATCCGTGACGGGCAACACAGCATGATGATCGACATGGGCGGTTATCATAATGAAGAAAAATTCAGTATTGGTCGGCAAGTGATTATGCCGTTTTTATCTGTGCAAGGTGTTGGAGAACTGGATCAACTGATTTTGACCCATCTGGATCAGGACCATAGCGGTGCATATCATAGTATTAAAGATCAATTGAATATCAAGCAAGTATCATCTAATCAGATGCCTGAAACAGCCCGAGCTTCCCGTTTTCAGTTTTGCTATGAAGGACAGCAATGGCAATGGTCTGAGACGATTAACTTTAAAATTCTGGCACCTCGGCAGCAGCAGTTAAACACGTCAAACTTCAATAAAAATGACCGCTCTTGTGTGGTATATCTGCAAATCAAAAATGCCGGACCGTATCAAAACTTTTTACTGATGGGGGATGCGGGTTGGGAAACTGAATATCAGCTGCTCCAAGACTATCCCGAACTTCAGGTCGATGTGCTGATACTCGGGCATCATGGCAGTCAGCACAGTTCAGCCTATCAATTTTTACAGGTTTTGCAGCCTAAACTGGCGATTGCCTCGGCTGGGAAATTTAACCGTTATGGCCACCCGAGCCAACTGACCCAGCAACGGTTGAAAGCACTTAATATTCCCTTATTGACCACAGCAGAACAGGGGAGTGTGCACTTCCAGCAACAAGGCTCAAAACTGGTGCTTTCTGCCGAACGACATGAATGGCAGTGGTTGTATCGTCAGCCCTTAAGTGACTGATTCCAATATGGGCGAAACTTTATGTAGTTCTTGAGTTCTTAATGCATTTACTTTGCCCAAAGCTTGTTCATGCTCAAGTTTGTAGAGATTTCCCAAGTCTTGATGCGCATTAAAGCGTTTATAACTCCAATGATAATGTTCCGGATGGCGACGAATTAAATTTTCAATACTATTGATAATGACTTGTGTGCCTTGATTGGCATTGCCATTATAAATTTTTTCATCAACTGCTTCGATAAAAATATCGAATCCATCTTCAATATTACGTAGAGCATATAAAAACAGGGCACGCGCTTTGGTCTTTTGAATCAGCTTGGCACTTAAATTACTGGTGGCCAAAGGCACGCCGAAATAGGGAATATATTCACCACCGATATTCGGGGTATGATCCGGAAGGATGACCGTAGTGCCACCTTGTTTTAAGGCTTTAAAAATCTGACGGACGCCAGATTCATCGGTCGGTACCAGATGCGCCTGTTCCCGGCTACGGGCAGCCCGTACAAATTGATCTGCAGCCTGATTTTTCACAGGTTTGTACATAATGGTCATTGAGGTGAACTGGGCAATATAGGCATTCATAATTTCCCAGGTACCAAAATGCGGCACGATTAACACGAGGCCTTTATTTTGTGCAATGGCATCATGAAGTAGATCTTCGCCAATAACGCGATGAACGCGTTTAAGATTTTTCTGATTGCTTGAGCCCCAAATAGTAAAGAACTCGAAATATGACATTAATTCATTGCGAACCGCAGCACGGTTAATCTGTTCACGTTCCTGATTAGACAGTTCTGAAAGACTGATTTCAAGGTTGAGACGAATGACTTCCGAAGTTTTAGTGACTTTAAAACTGTTCACAATAAAGGCCAGAATACGGGCCATCCAGCGAGAAACCGGAAGCGGTTGGCGGCTAATGTATTTGAGTAATCCGTAAGCTGAATTCCGTGAGCCCTGTTTCGTCATTGATTTCGTCTAAGTACAAAAAAAGAGAACAAAATTTATTATAGGCGAAAACGTTTTGTTTAGACAGAATTACCCGATTCAGTGTATATAATGGATTCAATATAAATCAATTTATTGGATTATTTATGTCCGATTGGCCACCAAAACCTGAAAATCAAATACAAAATACGCAACAGCCAGTTCAACCGACTGGTCCGGAATGGAAATTGCTTGAAAAAGCAGTTTTAGCTTCGGTAGAAGAACAGCGCCGTGCACGCCGTTGGGGAATTTTCTTTAAATTTCTGACTTTTGCTTATCTGCTTGTTGTCATTTTGGCATTAGGCAAAAGCTGTAGTTCAGTTTCTTCAGATGCTAGCGCTGCTGCGGGTTCGCATATCGCAGTCGTGGATATTGTGGGTACGATTGCAGCCGACAAGCAGAGCATCAACAGTAGCAATACCATCAAATCATTGAAAAAAGCCTTTGAAAATAAACAAAGTAAAGCAGTGGTGCTGAATATCAACTCACCTGGCGGTTCACCGGTACAGTCCGATGAAATCTGGCAGGAAATTCAGTATCTGAAAAAACAGCATTCTGGGAAAAAATTGTATGCCGTGATTGGCGATACTGGTGCTTCAGGTGCTTATTATATTGCTTCAGCTGCGGATGAAATTATTGTCAATCCATCGAGCTTGGTCGGTTCAATTGGGGTGATCATGCCGAATTATGGTGTGACTAATCTATTGCAAAAATTAGGTGTTGAAGATCGCACCATGACTTCAGGTGAAAATAAAGCTTTGCTGTCTATGACTCAGCCGGTTGATCCTGCGCAAAAAGCCCACGTACAGGGTGTGCTGGATAATGTGCATGGTCACTTTATTAATGCAGTTAAACAAGGACGTGGCAATAAATTGAAATCCAATGATCCTGCTATTTTCTCTGGCTTGTTCTGGACCGGTGATCAGGCGGTGAAATTAGGTATTGCGGATCGTATCGGTAGCTTAAATACCTTGAAACGCGAACTGAAAACTGAAAAAGCGTTGAATTACACCATTGAATATAGTCCATTTGAATCAGTCTTGGGTCGTATGGGTTCATCGATTGGGGATGGAATTGCTTCTTCAGTTGCACAGAAGCTTCAGTCAGAAAATAGCACGACACTGCAATGAAACCACTGATTCATTTCGCGCACGCCAATGGCGTGCCATCTAAAGTCTATCAAAAGCTGTTTGATGAATTGCAAGATGATTACGATATTATCTATGTGCCGCTTTTAGGGCCGGATAAGCGTTATCCGGTTGATAACCATTGGAAAAGCCTGACCCAGCAAGTGATTGACAGTATTGTACGTCAGTCACATGGGCGACCTGTCATTGGTCTGGGGCATTCTTTGGGATCTGTGTTAACTCTGCAGGCGGCTTTGCAGCGTCCGGAACTGTTTTCACAAATGATCATGCTGGACCCGCCGATGATTATGGGCAAAGAAGCCTTTGCCTTGCATATTGCGAAAACTTTTCGCTTAAAAGCATTGGATAAAATGTCTCCGGCCGGTCTGTCCAAACGCCGTCGTGACCATTGGGATTCACGTGAACAAGCCGCTGAATTGCTGCGCCCTAAAGGTTTTTATCAGGATTTTGATGCAGATTGCTTCCAAGCTTATATTGACCATGCCTTGCAGGATGATCCCATCCGGGGTGGGGTAGAACTCACTATTCCTAAAATGGATGAGGTCGCAGTCTTTAGAACCAATCCGTCACTATGGTGGTTGCCTCAGGCAAAACCCAAAATTCCTGTGCATTTAGTTGTGGCTAAGAAAGGTCCATTTCTGGCCCGCAAGTTCCCGCAGCAAGTGCAAAAGAAATTTGGTATTCCTTTTACCGTGGTGGATGGTGGACATATGTTCCCATTGGAACAACCTGATCAAGTAGCTGGCTTGGTCAAACAGCTGATTCAGCAACAGTCTGCTTGAATTATTGAATATATTGGAAATAAAAAAACGCATCCGAGGATGCGTTTTTTTATATCTAAATTTTTTTAGAACTTGCAGAATTGAACAGGCGCTTGCATTTTCTCATTTCGATATAACACACCATCTTTAGTATGTTGAATCGTTCCGCTACAAATCCATTCTACGACTTGTGGATAGATCACATGCTCGAGGCTATGCACACGTGTTGCCAAACTTTCTACCGTATCATGATGAGAAACCTTGAGAACACCTTGAGCAAGCGCTTGCCCTGCATCCAGCTCAGCCGTAACATAATGCACTGTACAGCCATGCAGAACATCACCGGTATTGAGTACACGCTGATGCGTATGCATGCCTTTATAATTAGGCAGCAGGGAAGGATGAATATTCAACATTTTTCCTTCCCAGGCTTTCACAAATTTTTCACTTAAAATTCGCATAAAGCCGGCAAGCACGACCAGATCCACATCCCAGTCCAAAAGCTGTTGATGCATCACATCATCAAAAGCTTCACGACTTGGATATTGCTTGTGTTCAATAACTGCAGTCTGAATGCCTGCGTGTTGTGCACGCGATAAAGCAAAGGCTTCAGGTTTATTGGAAATTACGCCCACAATTTGCCCTGAAAGATTGGCATCAATCAAGGCTTGCAGATTTGATCCACTACCTGAAACAAGTACAGCAATTTTAATCATGCGAAATTACGCAAAGATCACACGAATTTTTTCGTCTGCACCTGCAACTGATTCAGCATTGTCTTGAATCTGACCCATCGCCCATGCATTTTCGCCAAGCTGGTTAAGTAGTTCAACAGTTTTGTCTGCATCAGCTGCATCAACAACCAGCACCATGCCGACGCCACAGTTGAAAGTACGGTACATTTCAAACTGTTCTACGCCGCCTTCACGTTGTAGAAGCTTGAATAGCTCAGGCCATTCCCAAGAAGATTCATTTACCAACGCTTGAGCACCGTTTGGAAGTACGCGAGGTAAGTTGCCTGGTAAACCACCACCAGTGATGTGTGCCATCGCATGCACATCAACGTGTTTTAACAGTTCAAGAATTGGTTTCACATAAATGCGTGTTGGTTCCATTGCAGCATCTGCAAGTGGGCGACCATCCACGATTTGATTTAGATCAACGTTTTTCACGTCTAAAATTTTACGAAGCAGTGAGTAGCCGTTTGAGTGCGCACCTGAAGAAGCTACACCAATTAAAACGTCACCCGCTTTGACTTTAGAGCCATCAATAATTTTGCTTTGCTCAACAACACCGACACAGAAACCTGCAAGATCGTAATCTTCGCCTTCATACATGCCTGGCATTTCAGCAGTTTCACCGCCAACTAATGCGCAGCCAGCAAGTTCACAACCAGCGCCAATACCAGTGACTACATTTGCCGCAACATCAACATTTAAGTGACCAGTTGCATAATAATCAAGGAAGAACAGTGGTTCAGCACCACAGACAAGAAGGTCATTCACGCACATTGCAACCAGGTCTTGACCAATTGTGTCATGACGGTTCAAATTCAGTGCCAGACGTAATTTTGTACCAACACCATCTGTGCCAGATACGAGAACAGGTTCTTCATAACCTTTAGGAATTTTACAAAGTGCACCAAAGCCACCTAGACCTCCCATGACTTCGGGACGTGAGGTACGCTTAGCGACAGATTTGATACGATCGACTAACGCGTCGCCCGCCTCAATGTCGACACCTGCATCTTTGTAGCTTAAACCAGTGTTTGGGGTAGAAGTTGAGTTGCTCATAATGAAGTCTCCGCATTCGCGGGTGCGATTATAACCTGAATATGTAAAACTCTTATGGTATTTGTGGCCTAAAATGCTATCTTTATTAAAATATTTTAATTTTTAGAATGATTAATAGAGAAAAGGCAAGATTCTATGGTCGATCGTACTTTACGGCGCATTCTTATACTTGCTGGTATAGCATTGATACTTTGGGTTTTATATCTGCTTAAACCAGTTGTAGTTCCTTTTGTGGCAGCTTTTCTAATTGCTTATTTATTTAGCCCCTTGGTCGATGTTTTGCACCGCATTGGGCTGGCTCGATGGCTCTCGATCAGTATTGTATTTATCGGGATTGGGATCGTGGTTACATTGGTGATGTGGTATCTGGTGCCACTGGTCTGGCAGCAGCTGATGTATGCGCGTGATAGCATTCCGGCCGGGATTCACTGGATCAATTACACGTTCCTACCTTGGCTTTCCGATAGCTTTAATCTGGTTCCGATGGAGATCGATACTGACCAGATTTCCTCAGTCGTAATGGACTATGTCCAGACCAATTATAGTGCTGACAGTATTCAGGCAATGCTGCTGAAACTGGCACAATCTGGTCTGAATTTTATCCAGATTGGTGGCACGATTGTCCTGATTCCGATTATTGCCTTTTATTTCTTGCTGGATTGGGATCGTATGCTGGACAGCTTACGCCGCCTGATTCCCCGTCCTTATGAAAAAACAACCTTAACTATTGTGAGTGAATGTCATAGTGTTTTAGGTGCCTTTGTCAAAGGTCAGTTCCTGGTCATGGTTCTGCTAGGCGTAGTCTATGCAGTGGGACTGCAACTGATTGGCCTAGAGATTGGCTTGATCATCGGGATGATTGCCGGATTGTGCAGTATCATTCCGTATCTTGGTTTTGCGGTTGGAATTATTGCCGCAGTCATTGCAACCTTTTTCCAATTTGGAATCGACTGGTGGCAACTGGTATTGGTCGGGATTGTCTTTATGGTCGGGCAGGCCGTCGAAGGCTATATTCTGCAACCGTTCTTGCTAGGTGATAAAATCGGTCTTTCTCCTGTAGCTGTAGTGTTTGCAGTTCTGGCAGGTGCACAACTGGCCGGTTTCTTGGGCATGCTGATTGCCTTACCGGTGGCAGCCGTGATTGTGGTACTGCTGCGGCATATCCGTGAGTATTATGAACATACGCCATTTTATGGTGATCAGGCTGTTATCATACAAGATGCATCTACCGGTTCAATCAATATTGAAACAGCAGACTTAGATGTTGATATTGAAATGAAAAAGCCACAGAAAAAACCGCTGCAAGCAGAGGAGAACTCAAGTAAAATTCATGATCCACATCGTAAAGACTCATAAGGCCAAAAAATCGTATGCGTCAATTGCAGTTAGATATAGAACCTCAGCTCGATGCCCGAATCAGTGATTTTTCAGGGCCGGGTTGGGGGCATGTCATTGATGCTGTCCGTCAATTACATGCAGGCCTGATCAACCAATTTTATGTCTATGGGGGAGCCGGTACAGGTAAAAGTCATTTGTTGTCTGCCATCTGTGACTCTTATCTGGAAGTAGGTAAATCTGCAATTCAGGTATCTTTGCTTGAGCTTTTAGATGCACCGACTGAGGCGATTACTTCTCTAGATCGTTTTGATCTGGTAGCACTTGATGATATCGAAGCGATTAGTGGCGTACCCCATTGGCAACGCGCAGTATTTCACTTGATTAATTATAATAATGAAGGTGGTGGGCAGTTGGTGTTTTCGTCACGTTTTGCACCTATCGAACTCAAACTCGAATTGCCAGATTTACAATCCCGTCTCACGCAGGCGGTCAGTACCCGTGTTCCGAGTGGCAGTCTGTATGCTGATCGCTATGCGCTGGTTTCCTCGGTACTCGATCGTCGTGGGATCCATTTAGACCCTCAAATCTTTGACTATTTACTAAGCCATGGGCCACATCAAACTTCAGTGCTGCTTCAAAGATTAGAGCAGATTATTCAATTGCTTAAAGGGGAAAAATTGAAAGTCAGCAATGCCAATCTGCGGCAGATATATGCCTTGATTGACGAATATCGGTAAAATATAAAAATTCTTGAGTAATTACTCAGTCTATGACACAGTAAGGCAAAATAATTCGCTGTTGCAAGGATTCTGCAACTTTAGAAGAAAAAGAAAGAAATAAAAATTAAGGAGAAGGTTATGCTCAAGAAGAGCATAGGCATAGCTTTGCTATGTATAGCGGGGCAGTCGTATAGTGCAGATATTATTGTAACCACTACAGAAGATATTGAAAAAGATGACAAGGAATGTTCACTTCGAGAAGCTGTTGAGTATGTTAACCGTGGCTTAGCTAAATCAGGTTTTATGGGGTGTGGTGGGGAGAACTCATCCAGTATCATTATTTTAAAAGAAAAAAATACCTATGTGTTGAACCAGCATATCGCGATTAAAAAATCTCTTACCATCCGTGCGGTCGCAGAAAGTGATGGCGAATTCAGTACGGATGAAAAAGCATTAGGCTTGCATAATGCTCATATTCAAATGAAAGGTACTGATAACCTTTTCCGGATCAACAGTACAGATACATTGGTTCAGTTAAATTTGAAAGAACTGGATCTTGAAGGCTGTGGTAAAACCAGTTGTGCTGAACAAGGTGGCCTAATTTATAATAAAGGTCAGCTAATTCTAGAATATAACCGTCTATTTAATGCTGCTGCCAACTTGGGTGGGGCAATTTATAATGCTGGCAAGTTTGGTCAGAACTTAACAAGCCGTGCACAAATTAAAAATAGTCTGATCGAAAATAATAAAGCCCAACGAGGCGGGATCCTGTATAGCGAGCTACCTGCTTTCCTCATTTATCAAAGTGTACTTAAAAATAATCAGACACTGGATAATTCTGCGACCAATATTTATAGCGCGGGACAGTTTGCTGACTCCAGTAAAGATCAAGGTATTAGTGGGGAGGTATTAAGTAGTACGATACTAAAAAATAAGGGTGTATTTATTAATGTCCTGGACGGGATGGGATTGAATAATCTCACCATAGTTGATAATGAAAATACTGCTTTACGCATCCATGCGCCGTATGGAAGAGCCTATGTAGCGAATAGTATTATTTTAAGAAATGGTACACAGGATTGCCAAATTATCACTGGTGACAAGTCTGTGTCGCAAAATAATCTACTGACAGCCTCGTGTGGTGTAGGGGATTCCGTCGCACCGAACCAATTCTGGAGTGGTACACGACTTTTTGCTGAATCCTCAGATAAAAGTGAAGGTGCTTGTCAGACCCTAGAAGAAAATAATAATGCCATACTTTGTCCATATAGCGTTCCTAAAGGACAATTTCTCGGTTATATGCGCCCACGAATTTTGTTGAACTATATCCTTGTGAGTGAATCACCGATTGTGAATAGAGGCACAGGATTGAGTTTAGCAAATCCAACGGTAGCATGTGAAGCGGCAGATCAGCGCGGGATCAACCGTTTGATGGATAATCTGTTTTGTGATCGTGGTGCTGTTGAAATCACGATACCAATCTCAGGCAGTCTGGTGGGACAAGATCTGTTAAAGGGTGAAATTGCCAAGTTTTCAATTGAATCTTATCTGGGAGATAGTGATTTAATTCCAAAAGAACAGTGTAATGCCATTGTTGGTCAGAATCCGACGGGGGAGCCTTGGCAAGATGGCTGTTTGAAAGTGGTACAAACCAAAACAGCTTCCAAGGGTAAAACAATCATCGATATTCATGGCAATGTCGTTTATACCCCGGATTCTACCTGGCATGGAGCAGATATTTTCGAACTACAAGTGGTGACCTCATCGACACGGTTTAATAAAAGTAAACCTTATTTGACTATTACTACTCAAATTGTTCAGGAGCCAAAAAATGAAATGGAAGACAAAGCAGTCAAAACTTCAGGCGGCTCATGGGGTGGTGGTGGACTACTGATTTTACTCGGATTAATAGGTTTACGCCGTGGATTAAAAGATTAAGGAAAAATCATGAAAAATTATAAAAAAGGACTGCTTGCGGCCATGATTTTATCTGCCATGAGTTTGATGGCAGCCGAAGATAAAACGATATATGTAACTACTTTTGCTGATGAAGATGGCGAGAATAATAATGCCTGTTCTTTGCGAGAAGCGATTAAAACTGCAAAACTGGATAAATCTTATGGCGGATGTAATGTAGGACGTACGCTTCGATTGGATGGTTCAGCTGCAGATGTGATTCAGCTTGAAGCCGGCGAGTACAAATTAGATAAAGAGCTGATCGTAGAGTCAGCGCTCAAAATTTATGGGAAAACTCCGCTTAACTATGCTAGTCGTAGTCCGATTACGCTGTTATATCCAACCCGGGAGGCTTTAAAAAGTACTATTTCAGGCCAGGGGAAAACCAGATTATTTAATAGTATGGCCAGTCAATCCAGTCTGGAAATTCATCATCTGATTTTAAAGGATGGGTATGCAGCAACAAATACCTTGGATAAAGGTAATGGCGGTACTTTTTATGTAGCTGGGCCTTTAAGTATTAATACCAGTGAAATAGTAAATTCCCGAGCTGCTGCAGAAGGTGGGGCGATTTATAGTGTAGCAATGAATACGGAAAGGAATATTGTTATTCAGGATTCTTTAATTCAAAAAAATCAGGCGAGTTCATATGGTAGTGTTTTGGCAATGGACTGTCAGGGAAATTTAGGTACAACTCAAACCAATGTGAAAATTAATTCCAGTAGTATTGTTAAAAACGGTTCAGACACTACTAACAGTATTATTGATTTTTGTGGCTATGCCACAGTAGAAATTGTTAACTCTACTATTGCGAAGAATACTGCAAGTACCACAGGACATATTGTGCGTATGACGAATGAAGTTAATCGTCCACTCAGTAAATTCTCCAGTTTAACTGCATTAAGTAATACTATTGTTGAAAATACAGCTCAATCTACTTTATTTTATGACAATACCGGTTTTAGGTATTTTAATTTCAATGTTTTAGCCTTTAACCAAGGCCTGTCTTGTGAGTATGCCTTAAATCAGGGAAATCCGACCAGGGCACAACGTGTTGAATTTTCTACAATTCGAAATGCAATTCAAACGACTGGGCCATCACGTTGCGTATTGCCAGAATTAGACGAAGATACTACTTCAAATAATCTTGATGTCTCTAACAATATAATCAGCAGTTTATTAACAAATTATATTGAGCCTGCTATTGATAATCGCTATTTAGGGCTGTATTACCCGCGTGATAATCAGACCGCAACGGATTTGGTAGATATCGGAGTGAGTGGCTGTATTGAACAAGACCAGCGTGGTATTGATCGTGTGATTGGATCCACATTAACATTTGATCCAAGTGCAAAAAATACTTGCGAGATCGGCTCAGTTGAAATCCGACGTTTGACTGCAGCCGATATTACGGACTTGCAAAATAAGAGTTTGGTAGAACTCAATGACTTTTATCAGGAGAATATAGATGATCTCGAAGAAATCATTGCTGATAAAAATACTCCAGAAAATGAGCTTCCTGGTTTAAAGGAAGAATTGAAAAGTTATCAGGATTTGCTTAAATATACCAAGCAATATCAGAAATATCGTGCAATCTATATTAATCCTTTTATCTTGGCTATGCCTCAAGAAACTCTAACCAATGATAAGATTCAAATTAAAGCCTTAAATTCAGAAAATTATGAGGTCAGTGTAAAAACTTTAGGTGTTGGTAAGTTAATTGGTACTGGCAATTCGACCACTGTGGAAGGAAATCCCAATGATCCAAATCTTAAATGTGAGTGGAAACCTGATTTAAACCGGATCATGATGTATCGCACTGATGGTAAGCAGACCAGTTCGGTTGATATGGAGTTCTGTAGTTATACACTTAAAGACCAGGCTACAGGTGTAAGCAGTGCTGGCCTCTTAAGAGCAGCTTTTAACAACATTGCACCAATTGCAAAAGATGATGAATATCGGCTTAGTCCAGAGAATAATCTTACAGTGATGGTAAATCCGCTTGAAAATGATAGTGATGATGGGGATGGGCCTCTACCATCAGGAAAGTCGGCTTTTTATCAAGATAAAGATGGAAAAGAGATCCCGATTCATATTGTTAAGCTGCCTGCGGGAGTTTCACTGAAGGCAGAGCGACAAGGAGCCTGTCCTGATACCTACCAAAATCAGACCTGTTATGGTGGACAGCTGACATTTAGTGTAAAAAATAATTTAAGCCAGGCAAATTACAGCATGGATTATGCGATTTTTGATGCTGATGAAAAAATGTCAGAAAAAGCAACAATCTTGTTACGTAATACAGTTAAAAATACGAATACGTCCTCAAGTGGTGGTGGGGCAATTGGAATGTGGGGGTTACTAGGATTATTAGGGCTCGCAGCTTATCGCCGCTTAAGAAAATAAAATATGATTGAAACATCAAAAAAGCCTCCATATGGAGGCTTTTTTATATTAAGTGTTTAATGCGAGTTAGGCTGCTGAGTCACTTGCTGATATTTGAGAATATATTCTTCGCGAATGGCAAGGCGTTGCTCAGGAGACGCTTTTTGCATACGTGCGCCCAGTTCTTTACGTTCCTGACTGCTCATCATTTGCCATGTTTCACGCATTCTCTGCTTTTCCGCATCAGGGAGTTGGGTAAACCAGTCCATACGCTGCTGCAAGCTGACACGTTGTTGTTCGGGGATTTCTTTTAAAGATTGATAACGTTTAATCAGTGCCAATTGTTCAGAATCAGAAAGACTATCCCAAGTATCAGTTACTTGGGTATTCGCATCCTTGGAAAATAGCCAAAAACGTTCAAATCCTGCAAAGCTGGTTTGCAGAAAACTGAATGCACAAAAAGCAATCGCCAATTTTTTAGCTGCCATGTGGAACTTTGTCCTCACCTAAAACCATTAACATTTCTAAATCTTCAAGCATTTGCGGAGACAGTTTTGGGACTGACACCATTTGAGTTTGCGGCTCGTTATGGTCCGAAAGATTCGGTAATACCACAACGCCTGCAATCGCAGCTGCCAAAGCAAAACCTGACATTTTTAGAAATGCAAAGCGTGAGTGTTTTGAATCCTGAATTTCTTCAAGAACATGGTGCATGACAACAGGTTTGTCTTTATGTTGTTGTGCCAGTCCATCAAGTTTGGAAGTTACTTGTTTTAAGAAATCATCTTGATTCATTCTGATGACCCTCCCAGATATGGATTTAAATGTGCTAAAGAGGCACGTAAGCCTTGGATAGCACGGTGATAATGGGTTTTTACACTGCCTTCTGTGCAGTTCATAATTTGTGCGGTGGTATGCGTATCAAATCCTTCCCAGGCTCTGAGCATAAATGCCTGCTGCTGACGCACAGGCAATTTTGCAATCGCTTCCTGGATTTCTTCAGCAGTGACTGCCTGATCGAGAAAGTCCAGAGGCGTTGGTGTTGATTCATCGACGACATCATCAAATTCAATTTCGTCATCATCGAGACTGACTTTTTTGAAAAATGAAAACATTTGACCACGCCGTGACTCTTTACGACGCCAGTCCTGTAACTTGTTGTTGAGAATGGTATAAAACAGGGGATACCATTCTTCAGTGCTTTTTTCTGCATAGGATTTGTGTAAGGAAATGAAAGCTTCCTGAACCAGATCCATAGCAATACCATGATGACCTTGAGTCGCACTTTCCATCATCACCAAGGCACGCCCAGTCACATCCTGCATAAAATTCTTCAGACGTGCTTCAGCCGTACTCTTCAGAATACTTACATCGTGTGTTTGCAACTGTTTTGGTGCTAAATCCATAGAGATGGAAAATCCTGTCATTGGACACCCACCATTATTCCCAAGTTCATAATCATATAACGTTAGGAATCCTGGTTTGGTTGACAATTAAGTTTATTATTTTTGTAGTTTAATCTATTTTATACACGGGCAGGGCCGTATTAAAACACTGTAACCTAAATCCCTAATTAGATACGTTGACGTACCATTTCAAAGAAACAGATCGAACCGGCAATTGCGACATTCAGTGATTCCTGACCTCCAGGTTGCGGAATGCTAACGGCTTCAGCATGTTGCATCGCATAATCAGACACGCCTTGGCCTTCATTACCCAGAATCCACACGCAAGGTTTACGTAAGTCTTTTGAATACAGGCTTTCAGCACGGTGTGAGCTGGTTACATAGACAGGGATTTGAAATTGCTCAAGAATTTGTTCAAGCGCAATATTTTCAAAGGTTTGCAGCGTGAAATGTGCACCCATACCGGCACGTAATACGCGTGGAGACCAGAGCGATGCAGAACCTTTGGTACACACAATCTGTTCAATACCGGCAGCAGCAGCAGAGCGAAGCAGGGTGCCTACATTACCCGGATCCTGTACATTTTCCAGAATCAAAGTGTCTGCTTTAAAATCCAATGCATAATTTGCTGTTGGTAAAGTCACCACAGCTAAACAGGCTAAAGATGTTCCTAAGGTACTTAAATCTTTGTATAAAGACTCGCTTAGAACAAAGACCATACCTGTGTATTTTGCGAGAATTTTCTCGAAATCAGGATGTGAAAGTGCATGTTCAGTGGTGAAAATAGAATCAATTTTACGGTTTTCATGTAACCAGGCGAGAGACAGATGCGTGCCTTCTAAAACCGTTTGACCTTGTTTTTTACGATAGGTATTTTGTTCAATTAAACCGCGTAAGTGTTTAATCTTTGGATTGTCTTTTGAATCAAGAAAAAAAGTTGGCATGGGAGATATAATCCACGGCAGCCGATTCAATATCGACTACCGCTATAAAAATTAGTTGTGGTAGCTGGTCACAAGATCAACTTCGTTTTTAGAACCAATGATCACTGGCACACGTTGATGTAGATCTGTCGGTTCGATCTCAAGAATACGCACACGACCTGTAGTTGATGCACCGTCAGCCTGTTCCATGAGCATGCTCATTGGGTTAGCTTCATACATTAAACGCAGACGGCCAGCTTTAGCCGGATCTTTAAGGTCATATGGATACATGAAGATACCGCTACGGCAAAGAATACGGTGAATGTCGCCCACCATACAAGCAACCCAGCGCATATTGAAGTCTTTTTCACGAGGACCGGTTTTGCCTGCTAACAATTCATCGATATAACGCTGTACTGGTGCTTCCCAATGACGTTGATTCGACGCATTGATCGCATATTCTTTAGTATCCGCAGCAACCTGAATACCTTCAGAAGTCAGCAGGAATTCTTGAGTCTCGGGGTCATAGGTAAAGAACACCACGCCTGCGCCGACCGTCAATGCCAACATGGTTGACGGGCCATAAAGCACATAACCTGCAGCTACCTGATGAACACCGGCTTGCATAAAGTCTTCTGCCTGAGTCACAGCATTCTTCGCAGGAAGAATCGAGAAAATAGTACCAACACACATATTGATGTCGATATTGCTTGAACCGTCTAATGGATCGAACAATACCAGAAATTGACCATTTTCTTGTGCAGGGGTGAATTCATCCAGTTCTTCTGAGGCCAAACCACCCACATTTGGATGTTGCTGCAAGGCATCAATCAAATAGTCATTAGAAATGACATCTAGTTTCTTTTGCTCTTCGCCTTGAACGTTTTCATGCTGTGCACTTCCCAATACACCCGCTAAAGCACCTTTTTGCAGTAATTGATCAATATCTTTGCAAGTGTTTGCAATTGTTTCAATAACTTGCGCAAGTTCAGGTGTGAGATTCCCGCTTTGTTGTTGTAAAAACTGGGATAAAGTGCGGTATGACATAGGGGAAACTCCAAAACTTAAATCGGGAAAAAATGATCAAAACGATATGCGGCTATATTTTAGATGAGAACGTACTAAAAGAAAAATTAAACTGGATTATTTGTATCGATTTTGCCCTTGCAACTCCTGCGGAAAGTGCTATGTTGAAGACAAAGGAAAATTGAGAATAGGAGCACAGATATGACAACATTGAAGTTTGATGCGACTCCAACGCCAAGCGAAGGCATTACTTTAGATGATATCTCTGAAGACAAGATGAAAGAAGCCTGGCGGGATTATGAAGCAAAACCAGAGTACAAACAATTCAATAAACATGACCTGATCGAATCGATGCATCCGGCTGAACAAGATCAGCTTCCCAAGTAGACCGATTCTTTCATTGAAGCAAATAAAAAGCACTCATGATTGAGTGCTTTTTATTTGATGAAACCATCATGAATGAAAATTATTTCAACAATGGTGGTACCGCTTCATAATTAATTTCTACACGGCGGTTTTCTTTCCAGGCATTTTCGTCATGGCCCGCATTGATTGGCATTTCCTTGCCATAGCTAACTGCTTCTAGTTGACCAGGATTAACACCAGTCGTCACCAAGAAGCTTTCTACTGCTTTGGCACGACGCTCGCCAAGTGCCATGTTGTATTCACGGGTACCGCGTTCATCGGTATGGCCGGTGAGTGCTACACGTGAATTGGCATTGGCCATCAGGAATTGCGCATGGGCTTGCAGCGTATTTAGATCTTCATTGCTGAGTTCAGTACTGTCATAGTCAAAATGCACCACGCGTTTTGCCAAGAATGCTTTATTTTCTGCAGTAACACCTTTTGCAGAAGCACCTGCCATGTTTTGTGCATTCAGTGCTGCATCTTCACTCAGACCTTGAGTATTCACAGTTGTTGTACCAGTCGTATCTAAACCGCCCGTTTGAACTTCAGCTGCAGGCTTACGGCTCGCACAACCTGTCATGACAACCGCTGCTGCTAAAAGTGGCAAGGCAAATAATTTTACTTTGTTCATCTTCATCTCCATGAAGTTTGATTATGGGGTAAAGGGTTTATCAATATAAAAATCTTATTTTGGCGCCCAAGCCGGTTCACGGACTTCACCCGTTTCACTTGGTAAATTCATACGGAAGCGGCCATCCAGCGACATGATCGACAAGAGTCCGCGTGCACCTTCACGGGTGGCATAGACCACCATCTGGCCATTTGGTGAGAAGCTCGGCGATTCGTCCAGCGTCGTTGGCGTCAGAATATTGTTCACACCGGAGGTCATGTCCTGAACCGCAACTCGATAGTTACTGCCGCTTGGACGATGAACTAATGCAAGTTTTTTACCATCTGCGCTCAGCGTGCCGCGCGCGTTGAATGCACCACGGAAGGTCAGGCGTTTATTGCTACTTGATTCAAGATCATGGCGGTAAATTTGCGGAGAACCACCACGGTCTGACGTAAAAATAAAGGATTTGCCATCTGGTGAATAACGTGCTTCGGTATCAATGGCACTGTCATTGGTCATGCGTTTTAACTGGCGTGTCTCCAGATTCATTTGGTAGATTTCCGGATTGCCGTGCATAGAAGCAGTAAACAGCATGCTCTTGCCATCTGGAGAGAAGCTCGGCGCGCCATTCAAACCGCGGAAGCTGGCCAGTTTTTCACGTTGACCTGTTGCCAGATCCTGTACATAAATCGCCGGACGTTTGGTTTCAAAGGACACATAAGCGATTTTTTTGGCGTCTGGTGTCCATGCTGGAGAAAGGATCGGATCACGCGAGGTCAAAATGGTCTTTGGCTGTTCGCCATCGGTATCGGCAATCTGCAGCGTATAGCGTTGTTCCGGCGTAGCAGGATTACGCAGCACATAGGCAATACGTCCGCTAAAGTCACCCGGAATACCGGTCAATGCCTGATAGATGGCATCACTGATCATATGCGCTGCCTGACGGGTGCGTGAGGCTGGAACAGTTAGCAATTCATTTAATAGATATTGTTTTTTTTCGACATCATAAAGCTGATACTGGATTTCAAAAGAACCATCGGCTGTGGTCTTGGATGAACCGGTAACCACATAGGGAACACCAGCCGATGCCCAAGCTTCTGCATTCGGATTATTCAATGTCGCTGTTGCAGGCAGGTTTTTTGAAGCACTGGTAAAGCGGCCAGAACGATTCAGGTCATTTTCCACAATAGGATAAATGCTCTGATCCTGACTAAAAGGTACAACGGCAATTTTAGGTGCTGCTTCAGGTGCCTTGGTAATTTCCAGATGCAATTGGGCATAGGACTGGGTTGCCAATACAGGGCTTAAAGCGCTAATGATTGCGAGGCAGAGTAGATGTTTGCGAGTCTTTTCCATCATTCGTTATTTACTCAAATCAACGGATTTATTGTATAGGTGCTTGGGCTACATCATCGCATGGATTTAATAGAATAAAACCATGAATTTATGACCAAACTGTTATGACACTGTGAAAAGTGAATGTTATTTAATCAACTTAAAGTGAAGTTTAGCTTAAAAAATAAAAGCCATCACAACATTATTTATGTGATGGCTCCGTTTTTATTGCGCAGTAAAGGTTGAAGTAAAGCTTCGTGCTTCACGGCGTGCATCTGGATCGGATGGCATTGGATAAGGTGCTGCAGCACGGACTGCAGCTTCTACACTGGCTTTCATGTCTGAATCACTTGAATTCACAATGACCGAGACCACACCGCCATTATCATTCAGGGTTACACGTGCAGTCGCACGCTGGCCTGATGATCCGACTGGTGTATCCCAGGCGCGTTTGATTTTGTTTTCAAAATCGCGCTTCGCAGTGGATGCAATCCGTTTTGATTCCGCTTTTTTCTGTGCAGCTTCTTCAGCAGCCTGTTTAGCGGCTGAAGCTTTGGCCTCTGCATCAGCTCTGGCTTTTGCTTCGGCATTCGCTTTGGCTTTAGCGTCGGCATCTGCCTTGCGTTTGGCATCAGCGTCGGCTTTAGCTTTAGCAGCCGCATCGGCTTTGGCTTTTGCATCAGCATCCGCTTTGCGTTTCGCCGCTGCATCATTTTTAGCCTTGGCTGCCGCGTCTGCTTTGGCTTTTGCTGCTGCATCCGCGTTAGCTTTCGCATCAGCATCTGCTTTACGTTTCGCTGCTGCATCATTATTGGCTTTTGCCGCCGCATCTGCCTTTGCTTTAGCAGCAGCTTCAGCCTTACGTTTGGCATCAGCCTCTGCTTTGGCTTTTGTTGCAGCATCCGCTTTTTGCTTGGCAGCTAAGTCAGCTTTTTTCTGTGCTTCCAGTTTGGCTTTTTGTGCAGCATCGGCTTTGCGCTGTGCATTCAGTTCAGCTTGACGTGCAGCTTCGGTTTCCGCCTTTGATTTTTGCGCTGCATCCGCTTTGGCTTTGGCCGCAGCCTGTTTCGCCTGTTCAGCGGCTTCGGCACGTTTTGCTGCTTCAGCTGCTTGCTGCGCAGCCTGGGCTTGTGCTGCCTCTGCCGCTTTTAGTTCCTGCTGGACTTTTTGTGTATCGGCTTTTGGTGCAGGTGGAGTCACAGGTACAGCAGGGGCTGCTGTCGGAATGACAGGAGCAGGTTCTATACTGGGTTCTGCCGTTTGAGTGATTTCTTCTGCGACATTTTCATGTGCAGTTTCCTCAAATTCGGTTTCTTCGCGAGTCACCGGTTTAAGGTCTTCTGGCTTGATCAGAACGGTTTTGATCTGTTTTGGCGGTTCAGGAGGATTACTCATGCCCAGATAAAGTAAGCCCACCAAAGCCACTGCATGGATGCCGAGCGTAAATCCAATCGCAATTGCTTTTTTTTGAAAGGGCGGTTTCTGATAATTTTTCATACTTTATTCTAGGGGTTTGGTCAGTAAACCGACTTGAGAAAGGCCAGCATCCTGCAGGCTGGACATCAAGGCCATGACATCGCCATATGGACGGGTATTATGGCCATTGATCACGACATTGAGCACCTTGTTTTCATTTTGCGCTTGGGTTTGGGCATCAACCAGAGTACGCGTCAATTCTTCCAGTGTGACTGGGCCAGTCGCCTGATTTTTATATTCTAGATAATATGAACCATCTTCTTTGAGTGTGACAATGGTCGGAGCATCCTTGGATTCGATCGGTAATCCGTTGGCCTGAGGCAAGTCAACCTTAATGCCGCTGGTAATCATCGGGGCAGTGACCATAAAGATCACCAACAGTACCAGCATCACATCGATATACGGTACGACATTCATGTCACTTTTTAGTGGCTTTTTAATACGCTGAAAGCGTCCTGAACCTTGAATCGCCATTAGTCTTTGTCCTGAGTTACGCCCACAGACTGACGTTGCAATAGCGCCACCATTTCTTCAGCAAACAGTGCACGGTCAGAGTAGACCGTTTCACCTTTGGCCGTGAAGTGGTTAAAGGCCAATACTGCTGGAATAGCTGCAAACAGACCGATCGCTGTTGCAATTAGTGCTTCGGCAATACCGGGTGCGACCGTCGCCAGTGTCACCTGATCAACATCTGCCAGGCCAATAAAGGCGTTCATGATGCCCCAGACTGTACCGAACAGACCGACATAAGGCGCAACCGAGCCAATACTTGCTAATGCACCCAGACCTTGTTCCAGATGCCCTTGGTCACGGCTTAAACCGACACGCAAAATACGCTCTGTTCCTTCAATCGACTGGGCAGTCGGTGCATGGCGTTTTTTCAGTTTCAGGAACTCACCCAGACCCTGATAGAAAATATCTTCAAGGCCGGTACGTTTAGAATTGAGTTGTGCATTGTTATACAGGGTGTTCAACTCAGCGCCAGACCAGAAGATTTTCTGGAAATGTTCATCATCGGCCTGGGCTTTTTTATAACTCATATAGAGCCTGGCAATCAGATACCAGCTATATATTGAGGCTAACAGGAGAGAAAGCATCACCAGTTGTACGACAGGGCTTGCTTGTAAAATAAGATCTGAAACTTGAAGAGATGATTCTAACTGAGTCGCCATAGTTGTTACGTGTGCCAATAAATTTTTTTAGTCTTGTTCCAATTCTTTTTGAATTAGTTCGCGGATTTCATCCGGGAGTCGACGTGGTCGCATCTCTGCACTGATACATGCCAACTCAACCTCACCTGATGCAAGCATGATTTCACCACGATAAATATTTTGTTGCAATACAAATGATGAAGCTTTACATGAAATGACACGTGCCGTAACAGTAATTAAATCATCCATCAGGATCGGACGCATATATTTGACATTAATTTTATGCACCACAAAATTGTAGTCTGTCTGATGCCAGTAATGGCTCACTCCAGCGGCACGTAACCATTCGGTACGGGTACGTTCCATATAGCGAATATGATTGGCGTGATAGACAATGCCACCCGCATCAGTATCTTCAATATAAACGCGGATATTGAATTCAAAGTGATTCGCCATAGTTTTGTTCCATGCAGATTTTCGAAATTTTTGCTTGTTTTTAGATGCAGGAAAGGGATTAGAGTTTGCCGGATTCCTGCCAACAGTCAAGCAATTTAGCGGTTCAAAGTTTAGCATTGTGAGTCTTGAGACCAATGGCACAAGGTGTCAAATCTGGAGAGAAGTCACTAAGATGAAGTACTAAGCGCTTAACAGCTCATTTATAAAACAGCAGCAGATACTAAAATGCGCGAGTCCTTGGAGCCGCGCATTTTTAGTAATAGAAGATTAGCCTTTATTTTTCTGTTTCCAGTTGGCCTGAACCTGCTCAGCTACTTTTGGATAGTCCAGAATAAAACGGACATGGCTTTCGACACCGGTTTTCAAGGTCGCATCATCGACAATGAAATTCGGGTTGTGGTTCGGTGCGGCTTTTGCCGGATCCTGATCTGCTGGTGTGGCACCAACAAAAACGAAGAGCGATGGCATGAGCTGGCCATAATAAGCAAAATCTTCACTGGCGCTGGCATTGTTGTCTAAAACATGCAATTTATCTTCACCATGCACGCTCGCCAAGGTTGGGCGGATCAATTCAGTCAAGGTTTTATCATTGGTGGTCACTGGTGCATAAGGTGCAATTTCGACTTTCACCTTGACGTCATTGGCTGCGGCATTGTGTTCCAGCATTTTTGGCAAGTCTTTTAAAATGCCCTGACGTACATCTTCACTATTGGAGCGAATAGTCCCGACCATATTGACCTGATCTGGAATGACGTTGCCGGTGGTGCCGCCCTGAATGCTGCCAATACTGACCACACCCATTCCTTTGGTCAGGTCGGCTTTACGGCTGATCAGACTTTGTAAATTGGTCACCATCTGGGCAGAAGCATAAATCGGGTCTTTACCTGCCCAAGGCATGGAGCCATGTACCTGACTGCCATTGACCTGAATACGTAGATGATCGGCACTATTCAAAATCGCACCATCTTTGTAGAAGATATTGCCGCTTGGCATGCCTGCCATGACATGCATCCCGAAAATCACTTCAGGTTTTGGATTTTTTAAGGCACCGTCGGCAATCATTTTACGTGAGCCAATCTGATCGCCATGAGTGAAGTTATCAATATCTGCACCGCCTTCTTCGGCCGGCTGGAATACAAACACCACTGTACCCGCAATTTTATCTTTATTGGCGGCCAGAACTTTGGCTGCACCCAATAACATGGCGGTATGTGCATCATGGCCACAGGCATGCATCACATAAGATTCTTTGCCTTGATAAATGGCTTTTTGTTTGCTGGCAAAAGGTACCGGTGCTGTTTCCTTGATTGGCAATGCATCCATATCTGCGCGTAATGCCATCACAGGGCCGGGTTTTGCACCTTTTAATACACCGATTACACCAGTTTTGGCATAGCCTTTACGTACTTCAATGCCGTAGGATTTTAATTCTTTTTGGACCAGCTCCGAGGTTTTGAATTCCATATTGCCCAGTTCAGGATGCTGGTGGATATGTTGGCGTAATTTGATGGTGTGTGCTTCAGCAGCTTGTACAGAATCATCAATCCAGTCGGCCAGGCTGAGCTGGCTACAGAAAAGAAGAGGGAGACAAAGGGAGATCTGCTTATACATGTTCATACTTCGGGAGAACCTTAAGAATTTTAAATGGTTAAAGAGATTCTTTAGGATGGCATACTGATCTAATTTCGACCAAAACTCTCTAAGTATTTTTTGATACTTTAAAGGTATTCTGGGTGTTAATATCTGTTCTCAAAGAGCTTTATTTGTTCTTTTACATTGTAAAAATATGTATCTAAATTGATTTTTTATATTTATAAGGTATGAAAATTATAAAAATTTCAGGCTAAAAAGGGATAAAAACGATTACCTCTATATCAATAATCTGAATGAAGTGAAGATTTTTTAAACCTCTTAAACTTATTTTGGCACTTAGATTGCATTCACTCTTTCGTAATATTTTTTATGACGGAAATTGAACACATGTTAAAACCTTTGGCTTTATCTCTGGCAGTAGCTTCAAGCTTAAGTTTTATTTCGACAAGCCTATGGGCTGAAGACTTTAAGATACTGAAACAGCTGGAAAATAAACCGACATTACTCAAAAGTGGTGAATATAAAGGTCATTATTATGTGCCGAGTACCTTAAATACGATTACTTGGGGTTATCTGCCAAATAAAGATGCAAAACCTGTCTTGACTGTCCCTTCAGGTAGCACAGTTACTTTCGATACAGTTTCGCATGAAGGGCTGCTGGAAGATCAAGGCCGCAATGCAGAGAAATATTTCACATCAAAAGGCGTCAAGCCTGAGCATGTATTGGATGAAGCCAAGCTGATCACGAATTCCAAATTGAAACATGATTTCCATAAAGATGGACCACACATTATTACCGGGCCTGTCTATGTAGAAGGGGCAATGCCGGGCGATATTCTAAAGGTGGAGATTTTAAAAGTTGAACCGCGTGTACCTTATGGCGTGATTTCAAACCGTCATGGCAAAGGCACCTTACCCGAATTCCCGAAACGTCAGAAACATGAGCATGCATCTCCAGCCAATCCTGATGCTTATGGTAACGTGTCCATTTTTACCCCCATTGAGAAAAATGCGGATGGTGTATGGGAAGGCGTTTTAAAAACTGAATCTGGTAAAGCGATTCGTTTCCCGCTGAATCCGTTTATGGGCACGATGGGCGTTGCACCAAATACCAGTGAGCCTGTGCACTCTGTGCCACCATCATTTTATGGCGGGAATATCGACATCAATGAATTAGGAGCAGGGGCTACGGCCTATTATCCTGTACAGGTGCCAGGTGCTTTGTTCTATACAGGTGATAGTCACTTTGTACAAGGTGATGGTGAGGTGGCTTTAACTGCCTTGGAAGGTTCGGCACGTGCGACTTTAAAATTCACTTTACTTAAATCTGGCAAGGATAAAATTCCAGGTGCAGAGATTAAACAGCCGCTGGCTGAAAATGCTGAATTCTGGATTACGCCGGGTCTGGATGAAGACTTAGATGAAGCCATGCGTAAATCCACCCGTGAAGCGATCCGTTTTCTGGTCAATGAATATGGCATTTCTGAAGAAATTGCCTATGCCTACTTAAGTGCTGCGACTGACTTTGAAGTGTCACAAGTGGTCGATCGAACCAAAGGTATTCATGCCATGATTCGTAAAGCGGATTTTAAGGAGTTTAAAAAAGACGCGAAATAATTTTTGAATAAAACTTAGAAAAATAGGTTTGTGCTTTTGCCAACTGATTTAGACATGGTCAGTTGGCTTTTTCTTTTGTAAGCGGCTGAAACTGTTTAGTATGTAAGAAATAAATAATCAAATTAAAATATGTGGGGAAACGTGCAAGAACAACAAACTCAAGCTGTGGTTTTACAGCAGCCAAAAGATCAGAAAATTTATCTAGATTTACAGCACTCGACTGATTGGGTTGTGGTGATAAGTGTTATTGCATCAGCTCTTATTAGCTTTATAGGGTTTTTAATTACTATATATAGTGAAGAAATCAACAGAAAGCCAAATTAAATCTAATAAGGATCTAATTCAAAGCCAAGAAGAATCTAAAAAAATGGAATTAGAAACTAGTTATCATAAGAAATGGTTTGATGACGTAGTTGAATGTATAGTTGAAATGGAAAGTTCAGTATCTGAATGGGCACCTACTTTTAGAGGAGTCAATTTAGCCCTCTTAAAAGAAAAAGAAATTAATAATTTTACTTAAAATCGAGGGCGTTCAAAATTCTGTGTCAGTAAATTTGACTAGATTTTAATTATATCATCTAATCGACCTTCAAAGTAAATG
>NZ_JALGQY010000028.1:0-44964 GCF_022809915.1 Acinetobacter lwoffii
GCATTGTGTTGAAACCTGCAGAACAGACTCCGGTCAGCATTCTGGTGCTGGCTGAACTGATTCAGGATATTTTGCCACCGGGCGTGTTGAACATCGTCAATGGCTACGGGGTCGAAGTCGGCCGTCCACTGGCGACCAATCCCCGTATTTCCAAGATTGCCTTTACCGGTTCCACCGCAGTGGGTCAGATGATCATGCAATATGCGACTGAAAATATTATTCCGGTGACTCTGGAACTTGGCGGTAAATCACCAAACTTGTTCTTTGCCGACATTATGGATCAGGAAGACGATTATCTGGACAAGGCACTGGAAGGCTTTGCCATGTTTGCCCTGAACCAGGGTGAAATCTGCACCTGTCCATCGCGTGCGCTGATCCAGGAAAGTATTGCTGACGAATTTCTGGCGCGTGCCGTTGAACGGGTACAACGCATTAAAACCGGGCATCCGCTGGATACTGACACCATGATTGGCGCGCAAGCCTCACAGGAACAGCAGGACAAGATTCTGGGCTGTATTGCCACTGGTCGTGAAGAAGGCGCACAGATCCTGACTGGTGGTGAAGCACGTCAGGAAGTGGGTCAAGGTTTCTATATTGAGCCGACTATCTTTAAAGGCACCAATGACATGAAGACCTTCCAGGATGAAATCTTCGGGCCTGTATTGGCTGTGACCACCTTTAAAGACTTTGATGATGCGATCAAGATCGCCAATGATACGATTTATGGACTCGGTGCCGGTGTCTGGTCACGCTCAGCGCATACCTCTTACCGTGCAGGCCGTGCTATTCAGGCAGGTCGGGTCTGGACTAACTGTTATCACATCTACCCTGCCCATGCGGCTTTCGGTGGTTATAAAAAATCAGGGATTGGGCGTGAGAATCATAGAATGATGCTGGATCATTATCAGCAGACTAAAAACTTGCTAGTCAGCTATTCGACCAAACCAGCCGGGTTCTTTTAAGAAGTGAAATACATTCAAAGCGAACTTCGGTTCGCTTTGAATGTATGGTAGCTAGCTTTCACAAAATATCAGCAACATCTTCAAGCTGCGGCCAATTCAAATAAAGTTTTTAGTCTATAAATACTTTTTTTAAAGGAAAGAGCATCACCTCAAATTTCTATTTGCAATAGTGTCATTTCAAGATAATTTCACTCTATAAAGATTTCGCCACATTCTCCAGCCATTGAGTGCCAGAAGAATAAAAATAAAATAAAGCACGGCGGTTAAATACAATGACTTATAGCTATACATGCCGACATAAATCACATCTAACACACACCATAATCCCCAGCTTTCAATATATTTTTTTGCCGCCCAATAACTTGCCACCAAGCTAAAAGAAGCCAACATGGAATCCAACCAAGGGAGTGATGCTGTGGTGAAATGAGCAAATAAGGCGCCAATCACCAGACCGGCGACAATACCCACAATCAGGCTATATACCCAGATTTTTTTATTCAAATAGCCAATCTGCACGGTGATAGCCTGGTCATGATTTTTCTTCGACCAGCTATACCAGCCATACAGTTGCATCAAGATAAATACGGCTTGTAATGCTGCGTCTGCAAATAAATTGACACGATAAAAAATAATCATATATAAAAATACAGCGACAATATTCACCAACCAGCAGACTTTATATTGTTTGGAGGTCAACCAGACACCTAAAACGTTTAAAATAAACGCTGCAATTTCTATATTTTCCATAGCAATATAACCTGATTAAGCAGCCAATTTAGAAGTTCAGATTGAATGACAAGGTTGCTGTACGCGGCGAACCCAAGAATAAATAATCATCACCCAAAAATTCACCTGCATCACGCCAGTATTTCTTGTTGAACAGATTATTAATATTCAAGCGCAGCAATGCATCGGTCGTATTTAGCTTAAATTGATAAGCAGCGCCTAAATCAACCACACTATAACCTGCAACTTTCGCAGCACCCTCTTTGTTGGCATATTTGCTGGAACTGTATTGACCACCTGCCAGAACAGTGAAACCTGCAATGCTCGGTACGTTATAGCGAAGATGTGTTGCGAAACGAGCTTTTGGCACGTTTTGCGCCTGATGATTACCATATTCAACCGCTTCCACATTTTCTAAACGGGCTTTGGTCAAGGCTAAAGATGAAGTTAAGGCCAGATGGTCGGTTAATGCACCATTCAGTCCTAATTCCAGGCCCTGACTATGCTGTTCGCCTTCCGCAATAAAATAGCGAAGTCCTGAAATCGGCTTGCTATATTGATTGTCCTGACGTAAATCAAAAACGGCTGCAGTCAACAGGAAATCATGGATCTGTTGTTTGAAACCAATTTCATATTGCTCTGAATAGATCGGCGCTAGAGTTTCAGCCGCATTCTCTGCAAACCAAGGCGCTGTTTTTCCATCTGACAAGCCTTTAGCATACGAGGCATAGACGGTAGTCGATTCCAAGGGGCTATAGCTGATCGCAAATTGCGGTAAAAATTTGCCTAAATCAGTATCGCGGACTTTTACCCGATCTGCATCATATGCTTGTTCATCCAGCTCGATCCATTTTCCGCCAATCAAAGTGGTCCAATGTTCATTCCATTCAATACGATCAAGAAACGTCAATGCAGTTTGTTTACTGTCTAAAGCTTTAAAATAAGGACCTAGATTTCCTTCTTCTGGGATCCTGTCGTAGGTATCTTGGTAAATATTACCAACATAGTCTTCTGAATTTATGTACTGGTTTATACCGTTGTAACGATTTCTAGATTTATCGGTGTAAGTCAAATCAAAGTTAAGGTGATGTTGTACCCAATTGGTATCAATCACCCCATCCAATTTGACTTTAAATTGATTGGTTTTAAAGGTGTCATCCGGATTACGAAAATCATAAATATCATACTCGCCAGCTTTACCAAACGTGTTACAGGAATACTCTTCCAGACAGCCTTCCCGATAATAACCATAAGCAAAGCTTGAATAGTCATCAACTCTGGATTTACTGTGTGCTGCAACGAGTCCCAGGTTCCAGTCACTATTCAAAGCATAGCTATATTTTAAACTGCTATTCAGACTATCGATCTTGACCGGTTTACCCCAAGTCTGATAACCCAGCAATCGATCCCATTTCACATTTTCTGGGACTTTGCCATCGAGTAATTGATAACCTGGCACTGATTTTTGTTCGGAACGCTGTGCTTCAAGATCAAATTCCAATTTAGATTGCTCAGATGTTTTCCAATCTAAGGCCAATGCCGCTAAATAGCGTTCACCATCCACATGATCGACATAAGACTCAATCTGTTCATTCACCAGATTGATGCGATATCCGAATTGTTGCTCATCACCCCAAAAACCACCTAGATCAGTTGCCACTGAAAACTGTCCATGTTGATCAGCAGAGAATGTCAGGGCCTGGATATCTTTAGGTCGCTTGGTGACATAATTGACCACACCACCCGGGGTCGACATACCACTTTGAATCGCGGAAATGCCTTTTAAAATTTCCACACGTTCTTTGTTTTCAAGTGCAACATTTTGTTCACCACGAATCACATTGCCATTAATGAGGTAGCTTGATGCCAAATCGAGTGCAAAGCCACGCGAGACAAAGTTTGGATAATAGCCAATTGCAGCATAGCCCTCACCGATGGCTGCATCATTTTTTACCACATCGCTCAGCACACGAGCATGTTGTTCAGCAATGAGATCGGCAGTCAAGATAGAGACCGATGCAGGGAGTTTTTGCAGACTGTTCGTAGCAAATCCTTCAACATTCACTTTGGCACTCGAGTAAGGAATGCTTTGATCGGCGGTGATAACAATCGTGTCAAGCTGTTGCACAGCGTCTTCAGCATAAGTCAGCGGGGCTAAACACAGCTGCGACAGAATGATCATATTTAAAGATCGAGTTAATACATTCTGTTTGAGTTGACGAGTGTTCATACGAAACCTTATGTCTGTGAAGTGGGTGATGATGCTGGGTTTAGAGAGAGCATTGAGAAGCTTGCAATTCATGTTGAATGAGCCGAGTTAAAGTCTGGGTAAATTGTTGGCCTTGTTCGCCAAAGAACCAGTCCACATGACCGATAATCCAGTCGTAATAAGCCGCATCTGCATGGTTGAGGTTGTGGGTAATACCCACAAAATACTCCAGCTCTGAAAAAGCGAAATCTAGATGCACGATTTTCAGCAGTTCTGGCAAAATATCCTGAATCAGTTCAGCCAGCACCAGAATGCTGACCGGAGTCTGTTCTGCAGGTTTCAACACAATGCAGTTGCCCGCAGCCAGGGCAGGTGCCAGTTTCCAGACAGCCATCAGAATCGGGAAGTTCCACGGGATAATTTGACCCACGACGCCCAACGGCTCATGAAAATGATAAGCAATCGTATCTTCATCAATTTCGGAAATGCCGCCTTCCTGCGCACGAATACAGCCGGCAAAATAACGGAAATGGTCAATAGCCAGCGGAATATCGGCAGCCAGCGTTTCACGGATCGGTTTGCCATTGTCCCAGGTTTCTGCCACTGCCAGCAGTTCCAGATTTTGTTCCAGACGATCGGCAATTTTCAACAGAATATTGGAGCGGGTGGTCGGCGATGCTCTGTTCCATTGTTCTTTGGCTTTGTGCGCTGCATCCAGGGCCAATTCAATGTCTTCTACAGAAGAACGCGGAACCTTGGTAAAGACTTTGCCATCTACCGGAGAGATGTTGTCAAAGTATTCACCTTTGACCGGAGCGACCCATTCGCCGCCAATAAAATTCTCGTATTGTGCTTTAAAATGAACTTTTGAATCAGGTTGATTAGGATCGACGTAACGCATATTTATTTCCTTTGCTTATTTTCGTATGGCAAAACCGCTTCTACAGCTTTGGTATAAGGTACTTCTGCACCTTATTTGATTAATATAACTGGTATAAGGTTGGAAAAAGGTTGGGGCTAGCATGTTCACGATATTTTCATCCATTTTAAAAAAATAACGATTACAGCGGATGTAAATCATGAATTGTTGTGAGAATAAGGAATGATGACAAAACAAGATTTGATGGAAAAAAGGCACAATACTGATCAGCTTCGGCAAAACAGCAGTTTGTCTCCCTTACATGCAGAACAGCTGGGACAGAGTATTGCCAGCTCCTGGCAACGTTCATCCTCGGCTGAAATCCCGAAGAATCGTTTAGCAGCACCGCTGACGGATTTAAAAAAGACCACTTCTTCCTCAACTTTAGCCCAAGCCCTGCAACATTGTGCTCAGGATTTAAAACATATTGCCGAGCAATCTTCTATGGTGCTGGCGGTCGGAGATATCGGCAGCACCATCATTTGGGCAGCTTCTAGCCCACAAATGCAAAGTGCCGCAGAAAGTGTACATTTTATTGAAGGTGGGCAATGGCGCGAAGAGCTAGTCGGAACCAATGCATTGGCATTATCCTTAAAAACTCAACAATCCAGCTGTGTCTTTTCCAGTGAACATTACATGTCCTCCATTCATGATTGGGTTTGTTACGCTGCCCCGATTATTGATCCCTATTCAAAACAGGTCTTAGGTGTCATTGATCTGTCGACTACCTGGCCAAAGCATAACAGTTTAGCACTACTAGCTGCGGAGCGCTGTGCTACGATCATCCAGTCGGCTCTACTAGAATGCCAGAAGCAGCGCCTGTTTATTCGAGCTTTTTCAGTACCTCAAGTGCTGTTTAATGGCAAGATGCTGGTTCTGACTCCTCGACAGATTGAAATTCTAGCCATTCTGGCCTTATGTCCGCAGGGCCTGAGTCTAGATACCTTGCATCAGGCCTTATATGGCGAACGCAAGGTCAGTATGGGGACTTTAAAAGCAGAAATGTCACAATTACGCGATTTATTAGGTGGTATGCTGGGTTCCAGACCCTATCGTTTATTGGCGCATGTAGAGGCTGATTTTTTAATGACAGAGCAATCTTTAGATGCTGGGTATATCGATTCAGCCTTGAAATTATGTACCGGCGTATTTCTGGCCAAAACAGAAAGTCCATTTCTATGCGCCTGGAGAGATTGTCTGGAATCACGCCTGAGCGATGCCATTTTCAAGGCTAATGAAACCGATGTCCTGCTGAAACATGTGGCACATTTTCCTGAAGCGATTGATGCTGTAGAACGCCTGATTGAACTGATGCCCAAAAACCATCCCGTTCATCAGACTCTGTTAAAATATAAAAATCTTTAAAGCTGATGTAACTGTCGGTACAAAGCTAAACAGTTAAAATAGGAATATTCTGGAATATTAAGTATTATCCTTGCTTACTGTGAGTTTACTTATTAATTTAGACTGAACCTGATCCTAAAATTTTTATCAGTGGCTACCCAGTTTGCCGTTTGCCTAGATGCTTGATATCAGCTACGCTCACCTTCATGTCATTTGAAGGACGCGCAGTTTATTCCTCAGGGATCAAATATAATCGTAAGATAATGCGCTATGAAATTTTATTTGTGGCTAGAACGGGCTATAAAAAAATAGTGGCATTTTTCTACCATGGGATTAATGTCGATATTCATAATGAAGGGGACTTCATAAAAAAGAAACACCCCCCGCTTTTATCCTCTTATGAAGGCAAAAGGATCAGCCAGGAACAGGAAAATGCATGTCTGCTCTTGGCACACTTCCTCAGGAAGTGAAACAGGGGCTGTTAAAAATGTAAGTCAGATACTTGGAGAGAATACTTACATTGAGGTACTACATCGCCGCTTTAAAAATATCTACCACTTGGGCATGGTTGGCTTTACGTGGATTGGTCAACATGCAGGCATCTTTTTGTGCATTTTCCGCCATGATGGCCAAGTCAGCTTCTTTTACATTCAATTCCGTCAGCCCAGATGGAATACCAATTGAAGCCGAAAGCTGACGAATGGCGCCAATCGCTTCATAAGCTGCTCCAGTTACGGTTAAACCTTCTGTATTCACCCCCATCAATTGGGCAATTTTGGCATAACGTTCAGGACAAGCAATCAGGTTAAATTCACAAACATGGGGGAGCAGAATTGCATTACAAACACCATGCGGCAAGTTGTAGAAGCCTCCGAGCTGATGTGCCATCGCATGCACATATCCTAAAGAGGCGTTGTTAAAGGCCATTCCGGCAAGATATTGGGCATAGCTCATGGCATCCCGTGCTTCCAGATTATCCCCATTCGCCACTGCCAGGCTAAGCCATTCGCTGATCATGGTAATCGCCTTTTCTGCACAGGCATCAGTGATTGGATTTGCTGCCGTAGACACATAAGCTTCTACTGCATGCGTCAAGGCATCCATACCTGTTGCCGCAGTCAGCCCTGCAGGTTTGGCCAACATAAGTTTAGGGTCATCAATCGCAATGAGTGGTGTACAACGCCAATCTACAATCGCCATTTTCACATGGGTATCGGTATTGGTAATGATACAGAAACGTGTCATCTCCGAAGCTGTCCCTGCCGTAGTATTGATTGCAATCAGTGGTGTCATCGGGACGGTACTTTTATCAATCCCTTCATAATCACGGATATGTCCGCCACCTGCAGTGACTAGACCAATGCCTTTGGCACAGTCATGTGAGGAACCCCCACCTAACGATACAATAAAATCACAGGCATTTTCATTATAAGCTGTAACTCCATGATGCACGTTAATATCAGTTGGATTGGGTTCCGCGCCTGGGAAAATATAACTGTCAACACCCGCCTCTTTCAAATAATTTGCAATATCATCTGCAACACCAAATTTAAACAGCCCCGCATCAGTTACAATCAGCGCTTTCTTGGCACCTAAATTTTGTGCTTTTATCCCGATTTCTTTAGCACAGCCCGGACCAAAAAGTGAAACACAGGGAATATAAAAACCGTTAGTTTGATCTGAAATATTTTTAAAAGCCATGGCGTGATTCCTTCTACCATTAATTGATTATTTTATCGGTGACCCTCACCGTAATATAAGTATTGGATGAAGTTAAAAAGAATCCTACCTACCAAATACCTACCAATTTAAATTTCTGATTCTAGCCAAAATAATGAATCTGAAATATTTAAAAGTAGGTTGGCAAGGTTTAGCAGATACTGAGTAGATTGGTTCAATAGAGGGCATGTAAGTAGCGCACTAGGCTGTTTACTACTTTCTGATTTTAAATAAATACTAAAATGCTTTATTCATTTTTAAGATAAAGATAAAGAGTACAGGGCTTAGAAATACCCATAAAGCCACAAAGCTAATACTGGAGCTAAACTGGGTACGTAATAAAAACATCGCGACGAATAAGAAAATACCCGCAGTGAATTTAGTGTGCGTAGGAAAATTAGCTAAAAAAGCGTAACGAGATTTTCGGGTTTTTAGGATCTGCTTTGCACTTACCGCATAAAAACCAAAACAGCTCAGCCAAAGCAGACCGATCACTGCAATCCATATCATGTTGATGATTCCTGTTGCGTAACTTTTAGTTTGGCGTGAATTTTATTGACCGCCTTTTGCTGAATAGGGGTAATTTTCTGGTGTAACAATAGGGCGAGAAGTGCCAAGTTCCACAGCATCAGATCGATTCGCAGAAATGGCCAGTAAGTTGTAAAAGAATCAATATAATCATGGAAAATGAGATAATAAATATTGATCAGCGGCAGCATAAAAGCAGTACCAATCAGGATTTTAAGCTGAATTTTCCATAAATATTGCTGCGGTGTTAAACATGCCAGAATGAAACTGCCGAGCCAAATACTGAAAAAACTATAAATCTCATAATTTGGTGCACCTACAGGGATGCTGATAAAACGATTCGCATAGAGATAAGCCAGCATGGCAATCGGCAAGCCAAGTATCATGGTGATATTCAAGCGGTTCACCAAATAATGTCCGAGATGAAACCGCGCTGATTTTTTCTGAATCTGGCGTTTCAGACTCCACAGCAGCAGACCGGAGGCAATCATGGCGCAGCCCAATATGCCAGAGAAAAACAATCCTAAACGTAAAGCAGGTTCAGCAAAACGTGCCATATGCAAACCATACATGCCGGCATTGAGTGTGGCAATTGCACTTTCATTGCGTGTATTTTCAAGCAATTTTCCGGTAGTAGCATTTAAAATGAGCTGTGCCTGATTTCTGGTAATGGAATGATCTTTGAGCTGTGTTAAGGTTATGTGTGCCAGCTGGGTATTGGGCTGCTTGACCGTGATATTGTCAAATTCCGCATGTCCCCAGTGTTGCTGCGCCGTGCTAATAAAATGTTGAATTGGCAGCATCTCGGTTTTCACCGGAACCACAGAGTTGGCCAATACATTGACTGTGCGAATTTCTTCAAAATACTGAAAGGGATTGTCTGGATAGAGTTTTTTCATGCCGGAAGGCAGTACGATATAAAAGAAAATCGCCAGCCCGGTAAATGTCATGGTCAAAAAGAACGGCAGGGCAATCACTGAACTAACATTATGAAAATCCAGATAGGAGCGCTGCCCCTTAAATGCTCTTAAGGTAAAAAAGTCTGTCAGGATTTTTTTATGGGTAATGATTCCTGAAATCAGAGTCAATAACATGATAAAGGCAGCAATCGTCACAATCAGCCGACCAATGGTGTAGGGCATACCATAGAGCTGAAAATGAAAATTATAGAAAAAATCTCCCCCTTGGGTGGCCGAGAGGTTTAATTCTTTTCCTGTCGAAGCATCCAGGGTTTTGACTTCATAGCCACCATCCGCTTTTTGCCAGTAGACTTTATTCACAGGTGAATCTTGATTGGCGACTCCGATATACCAGTTTTGGGCGTCCGGTGCATGCTGCTGTAAATAGCTGTAAGCAGATTTTAAGGCAGTTTCCTGATTGACTTGTATTGAGGCAAATTCAGGCTGCATCCATAGACTGATTTCATGCCGGTAATAGGTGACCGCGCCTGTTAAAAAGATCGCGAAGAGCAGCCAGCCAAAACTTAAACCTAACCATGAATGTAGCCATGCCATGGATTGACGGACAGATTTATGCATGGTTTAACCTATGAAGCGGGAGATGGTAAATAAGCTAAGGAAAGGAAGCAGGCTATAGACCGAAAGCTTTTTTAAACTCTGGATACAGAAGATGCCAATCACAAAACAGACATAAAAAATCAGGGCAATAACGGCGGCCAAATAGACGGATTCTGCTTTGGGCAGAAAAGCCTGTAGAAAGTAAGCCAGATCGAGTGCGATCAAATAACTGCACAAGTAGCCCATCCCAAAGCTCATGCCTAAGCGATAGAAAATGGCGAGTGGCTGCACTACAACAGACATCATATTTGGCCTTGAATAAATCTATACTGATGAAAATCTAAAAACTTAATAAACAAAACTTAAAGTCGTTACCAGATACTGTTTTTTATAGGCCTGCTGATTCAATTTTCCGGCCTTGTCTGCTTCTTTGCCAACTTCAATGACATATTGACCTTTCCATGGCGTGGCGATCGTAATCTGGCCTTGGCCGTTGGTGGTGTATTTTTTTAGCCAGAATTGCGGGGAAAAGACTGTGACTTCAACATCCGCAGCAGCTTTACCCTGATACAGTACCGTAAATGTATTGCTGTTGATCTGGGTCGGGACAATATCCAGTTCGGACTCTGCTTTCAAGTTTTGTCTGCCGGATTTGGCATGATAGCTCAGCAATGATTCTCCATAGATCAATTCATGAGTGAGCTGGACATCGGTCTGGCCTTGGGTTGCATAGAGCAAATGATCCTGTTGCATTTGAGGACTAAATGTTTTTTTGGCCTGAACGGCCTTTGCCTGATTGAAAGACTTGAGGGCACCTTGCTGCGTTTCTTTGAGCTGTTCACTATATTCACCAAAGAACGCATGAGTCTGCTGATTTGTGCCACGTTCTAGCCAAAGCATATGCGCCTGAGCTGAAAGTGTCATAGACAGTCCAAGGGTCAAAGCGATCATTTTTTTCATTTGTTTTACCTATTTTTGTGTATGTAGTGATGATTTAGCCCTGAACATGTCATTAAGGCTAAGCTTGAAAATCAGTATTTAAATTTCACGGCAACGCTGTAATTCGTTGGTGCACCATAAAAACCTTGCTGATTGGGGAAATTGAACAGATATTTTTCATTGGTCAGGTTATTACCATTGGCTTGCAAGGTCATATGCTCATTCAGCTCATAGCTGGCCATTAAGTTCACGAGCGCATAAGCATCCTGCTCAATGATTCCAGCTTTCTGGGTAATCACTCCATTGGCGGTTGCTTCAGGCACATCTAGATAGGTCTGATCTTGCCACTGCACACCAAGGCCCAGTTTCAGTTTTGGAAGTTGCGGCACCTGATAGGTAGTTAAAAGATTAAAAGACTGGGTTGGATTGAAGGTACGCGCATCACCGCCATTGATCAGATCTTTCAGGCTAAACTGGGTATAACCAAAGCTTAAGTTTAAATGGTCGCTCAGTTGTCCCGCCAAGCCGAACTCGTAGCCTTGGGAACACAGGTCACTGACCTGAGTTGTGCGTAAAGTCGGGATACCATCAGAATCACGAAGCGGATAATTACTTTGCTCCGTTCTGAACACAGCCATGGTGGCGGTAAGCTTGTCATCTAGCCAAGAACCTTTGACTCCGACTTCATAGCTTTCACCTTCGATCGGTTTGTTAATGCTGCCATCATCTGCTTTGGTGGTTTGCGGACGGAAAATCGAGGTATAACTCAGGTAACCTGTATATTCAGGGCTAAAGTTATAGGTCAGACCGGCATAGGGTAAAACTTTATCTTCATCATAAATGGTGTCGGTCCCATAACTGCTACCACTGCTTTCAGCCTGAACGTAGTTCGCACCTAAAAGCAGTTTCAGATCATCATTCAGATGCAGTCGGGTCGCAGCATAAAGGCTCTGGTTCTTCTGCCGGATATGCATTTCACCACTGGTTTTCGACATATCCCAGCTTGGTTCTTCGGGTGTAAAGCTGGCTAAATCTGTGGTCAGCGGATTGACAAAGCTGCCAGCATAACCCAATTCATCCAGACGGTTTTTGGCCCAGACATAGCCCAATGAGGCTTCATGGCGTTGTCCCCAAAGCGGATAGGTGCCGCTAAAACTCAGGCTGGCTTGTTGTTCTTTATTGTCATCAATATACATGCCTGGGTAGAGGAAGATGCCTGAAGTGCCATTTGCGCCAGGTTTGCCGGACAGAAACAAGAGCTTTGAATCGCGTTGTGTACGTTTTTCATCATAGGTCAGTTTGGCTGTCCAGTCGCCACCCAGTTTTTGTTCAAGCTCGGCAAAGTAACTTTTAATATTGCTATCCCAGTGGGCCCAGCTTGGACTGTAATTATAATTCCGTGAGTAACTGAGCTGCTCGCCTTCAGTATTGATCAGTGGATTAGAACCCCAATTGACACCATTCGGCTTGTGATTGGTTTCGGTATAGCCAGCAGTCAATAGAGTTGTGTCAGTAATATCTGCCTCCACAACAGCACCTATGCCGTTTTTTTCCAGTTCATAACGATCCAGATAACTGTCGCCTGTTTGTTGATAGCCAAATACACGACCTCTGACTTTTCCATCCTGGGTGAGAGGAGAGGATATATCTGCTTCATAGCGCTGCGTATTCCATGAGCCATAACTGGCATTAAAGGCTGTTTGAAGGTCGGATGTCGGGCGTTTGCGAATCATATTAATAGTTGCGCCGGGATCGCCAATTCCATTATTTAAGGCATTCGCGCCTTTCACCACTTCGATACGGTCAAACAAAAAACTGTCTGGATTATCATTATTATAATTATAGCCTTCGAGTGGAATACCAACGCCATCGACTAAAACATTTGAAATCTCGAAACCTCGGGCAAGGTAGGAGGTCCGTTCCGTTTCCTGATTGCTGACGATAATGCCAGGGGTATTGCGCAGTACGTCCCGGGTATTATCTAAGGCAAAGTCATCCAGTTGCTGGCGGGTAAGGACATTGACTGTTTGCGGCGTTTCCTTGAGTGGAATATTCAGTTTTGAGGCGGTTGACGAGTTTTGGATGATATAGGCTTTACTCTGTTCAGAGCTGAGCTCACTCTGTTCTGATTCCGCTGTAACGGTAATCGTCGGTAATTGCTGAGTATCATCGGCAAAACTTTGTTGTGTAACTAAAATCGAAAAACTGAGTAAAGATAGTTTAAATGATGAAGGAACGGTAGAAGACATTTTAGTTAATGTAAATGATAATAATTATCACTAATTTTATTGTTTAATATCTCTTAAAGCAATCTCAATATAATAGGAAATCCAAATGAAAAATGAGTTAATGATAGGTAAATCTACAAATAAAAGTTTAATGTAAAAAGTAGGGAACAATAAAATATCACTGTTAAAAAAAGATGTTATTACCTTACTTTTGTGCTCCTGAACCAATTTGTTTATATACTGCACTATAAATTTTCAAATCCTCAATCTGGAGTGACTTTGTTGCATAAAGGCTTCAGAGATAGATCTTTTCTAAGTTACTCGAATTCAAGTGACAACTTGGGTATGAGGTCGACCTAATTCCGTTAATTTATCGCCTAATAATTTAATGCAATACATTTTGGTTTTGACCAAACTTCGCCGATGATAGCCTGACCATTTCTTCCATAGTGTCCTGCCTAAACATTTAACGGTTCGAAGTAATTCATTTCGCTCTTGCGAATGAACTTTTGTAGTTTTCTAAGGCTTTGCATTTTTTCTGGAGGGAACTACCGCATATGCTTACCGGTCTGCAATGACTTGACGGCATTGCTTGGTGTTATAAGCCTCGTCTGTATAAACTGAATCAATCTGTTCATCCAACGGAATTTGGTCAAGTAACTCCCCAAGGATTCGTGAATCACTCACATTATTCGTTGTGAGCTGAACTGCTCGTATTTGAAGAGTTTTAGCATCTATAGTGGGTATTGGTATGTTGAATGTAGTTCGGAAATTCTGTAATCGAGCCATGGCTTTGTAATAGGGTGGCCAGTGACATCACATATTTGTAGGCATTCAAGGCAGTTTCAGCTCGTAGTCCGCTCAGCATATTTTGTGCATCGATGACCTGTGTGGCGGTGCCCATATCTTCTTTAAAAGACAATTCTTGGATGCGTAAATTTTCCTGTGCGGCTTTCAAGTTTTGTGCCAGAAGTGCATCACTTTGCTGTGCACTGAGTGCTTCGCTATAAGATTTATAAATCAGATTTTCAATTTCTTGCTGGGTGCGTGCAGTGAGTAATTCTGTAGCAGAGCGTTTGAGTTCGGCAGCCTGAATATTCTTGTTTTTATCGATCCCGGAAAACAGGTTATAGCGTGCGGCAACTCCGACAATCCAGTTTTCATTTTGATCCAGACTATATTCGCCAAAAGCAAAAACATTCGGTTTTTTTGCCGCTTGCTGGGCTTTCACATTGGCTTGAGCCAATTGGGTATGCATGAATTAGCTCTACATGCTTTACATGTGGCACTGATGAAAGGCCAAGGTACACAATATTTATGGATTGATTCAACAACTCTGCCAATTTGTAAAAATCAACGTATTTAGCGTCATAAATCATTAATCCGAATTGCATCACATGGTAGAAGCTCAATGGGCTGGTTTTATGGCTGTAAATTACGTATTGCGATGAATCAATTTGGTGAAATTGCCTGTTCTGCTTTATCGAATGGACATGTTGCTAATATAAAAATGGTTGAGCAATTGGTTGCTGGTATAGAAGCAAAACTTTACGGGGATCGAGGTTACATCAGCCAAGAATTAAAAATTAGATTGAAAGATCAAGGTATTGATTTAATTACTTATCATCGAAAGAATATGCAGGCTATTCAACTTTGTGCATCAGATGAATATCACCTAAGACAACGCAATAAGATAGAAACATTATTCAGTTTATTGAAGGGGCAATACAATTTAGTGACGAGTAAAGCACGTAGTCTTCATGGGTTTCTGAGTGGAATTTACGCCTCACTATGTGCATATCAACTCACTCATCAAAATAAGCCAACAATTCAAATTAAGGAATCATCGGCTTAAGCAGGATTCGAGTTAAATAAGCTTTCAAAATAGCTTGATACACTAAAGCTATTTTAAGCAGGCAATGAATATGAAAGAAAACGCTAAAGAAAAATAAAAAAAACAGCGTATGATTTACTCAATGGAATTTTAGATGATGCAGACAAGATGATCCGTAATGATTGGTCACGTGCCGAAATACAAGAAATTTATGACTTGCCTTTAATGGATTTACTGTTTCAGGCACAGCAAATTCATCGCCAAAACTTTGAACCGAATACTGTTCAGGTCAGTACTCTGCTTTCAATTAAAACGGGCCGTTGTCCGGAAGATTGTAAATACTGTTCGCAATCTGCACATTATGATACTGATCTGGAAATTGAAAAACGCGTAGAAGTACAAAAGGCGATTGCTGAAGCCAAACAGGCCAAAGCTTCCGGTTCGACCCGTTTCTGCATGGGCGCAGCATGGCGTAACCCGCATGAACGCGATATGCCGTATGTGCTGGAACTGGTGCAGGAAGTCAAGAAACTGGGCATGGAAACCTGTATGACCCTAGGGATGCTGAATGCCTCACAAGCGGAACGTCTGAAAGATGCAGGGCTAGATTATTACAACCACAACCTTGATACCTCACGTGAATATTATGCCAATGTCATCAGTACACGTAGCTTTGATGACCGCTTAAATACGCTTGATCATGTGCGTAATGCCGGAATTAATGTCTGTAGTGGCGGTATTGTCGGCTTGGGCGAAGGCGTACAAGACCGAGTCGGTTTGTTATTTGAACTAGCGACTATGCCGATTCACCCGGGTTCGGTGCCCATAAATATGCTGGTTCCTATTGAAGGCACACCACTGGCCGATGTTGAAAAACTGGATGTGATTGACTGGATTCGTACTATTGCGGTAGCACGGATTATTATGCCGAAGAGTTATATCCGCTTGTCGGCAGGTCGTGAATCTCTCTCTGACTCTGATCAGGCACTGGCATTTATGGCTGGAGCTAACTCATTATTTTCAGGTGATAAATTGCTTACTGCCCCGAACAGTGGTGAAGGTAAAGACAAAGCCTTGTTTGCTAAATTAGGCTTAAAAGCTGAAGCTGCCAAGAAAACAGCTAAAGAATTGGCTGTAGATGCGATGCAACCTGCTTAATTAATCGTGTAACAAACAGGGATCATTTCAACTTGAATTGGTCCCTTTTTTATTGGAACAGACAAAATGAAGATACTGATGATTACGGGTTGGGGGCTAGGAACAGCGGTCTTAACCCCGTTTGTAGAACAGTTGCGGCAGCAGCATCAAGTTAAAGTATGGGATATTTTCGATCCTAACGTAGAAAGTCTTTTGGCCGAAAAAGTCAGGCAGGCGAGTTCGTTTGATGTCTTGATGGGGTGGTCTTTGGGTGGACAGTTGGCACTTTTGCTGGCTAATGAAATCCAGCAACAATTGAAAATTGCCAAGCCAGTGATTTGCTGTATGTCAAATCCCTGTTTCGTGGCCAACGAAGCATGGCCACATGCAATGCCAGTTGAACAATATACACAATTTAAATCCTCCATACTGGCTGATCCAAAACGCGGGATGCAGCGCTTCTGTACCTTGGTCACTTTAGCTGGCGCAGCAGCGCGTGAACGTGCAAAATTATTGCACCAACAGTTAAATAGTATTGATTTAAACTATCAGGTTAAGCATCTTTATCTATTGCAGCAATTAAATCTAGTGGATATCTTAAAAAATCATTCAGTCAAGATGCTATTTATATTTTCCGAGAATGATATGTTGGTTCCTTACAAAGTTAGTCAAGAATCTGTGTTTTTAACAACCCAAAATCTGAATTTGGTAAAGATACAGGGCACGCACGATGCCATCCTTTTTGATGCCAAGTTACTCGTTGAGCCAATTTTAAAATTTTTAGCCGATCTGGCTTAAGCAAAAAGAGATTGGTAGCTCTTGACGTTTCATTTTCAGATTTAACGCGCTAAGATCAGTTTTAGTTTTAATAATTGGGGTAAATTCTGTGCAGGACGCTTTTGATCAACAGCATATTTGGCATCCTTATACCTCCATGACACAACCCTTGCCATGTTACAAAGTTAAAGCTGCAAATGGTGCAGTCATTGAACTTGAAGATGGTACCGAGCTGATTGATGGCATGTCGTCCTGGTGGTGCACAATTCACGGTTATAATCATTCTGAACTCAATCAGGCCGTAACAAAACAATTAGAGTCGATGTCACATATCATGTTTGGTGGTTTGACTCATCAGCCTGCGATTGATGTGTCTAAACTGCTACTTGAGATCACGGCGCCTGAACTGGATAAAATTTTCTTTGCCGATTCCGGCTCGGTCGCGGTTGAGGTGGCGTTGAAAATGGCTGTGCAATATTGGAATGCACGTCAGCAACCACAAAAAACTAACTTTGTTACCACACGCTCTGGCTATCATGGCGACACCTGGAATGCCATGTCGGTTTGTGATCCTGTAACTGGTATGCATCAAATTTTTGGTTCGAGTTTGCCGAACCGTTTATTTGTTCCGGCACCTCAAAGCCGTTTTGATGGGGCATGGCAACCCGAAGATATACAGCCACTTGAGCACCTGCTGGTACAGCAGCATCAACAGATTGCTGCCATGATCATTGAGCCGATTGTGCAAGGTGCAGGCGGGATGCGTTTCTATCATCCAGAATATTTAAAGCAAGCTAAGTTGTTGTGTGAAAAGTACGATGTACTGCTGATTTTAGATGAAATTGCCACCGGTTTTGGCCGCACTGGAAAACTATTTGCTTATGAACACGCTCAGGTCACACCAGACATTATGTGTATCGGTAAGGCATTGACTGGTGGTTATATGACCTTGTCAGCGACCTTAACCACTCGCCATGTAGCAGAGACGATTTCAAGTGGTGAAGCGGGTGTGTTCATGCATGGCCCAACTTTTATGGCTAATCCGTTGGCCTGTGCGGTCGCATTAAAAAGTACCCAGCTGTTACTGGCTCAAGACTGGCAGGCGCGTATTCAACAGATTGAAAGGACACTAGAACAATATTTACTGGATTTAAAATCCTTGGCACAAGTCAAAGATGTGCGTGTCCTCGGCGCAATTGGCGTGGTTGAGCTACATCAAACTATTGATTTGGCGCGTTTTCAGGCTGAATGTGTATGCCGTGGCGTCTGGATTCGTCCTTTTGGCCGTCTGGTCTATGTCATGCCGCCATATGTAATTTCAACACAGCAACTTGAAACTTTATTAAAGCATATGCGGGAGATGATTCAGCAGATAGAGGCAGTAGCATGAACCATCTTGACCATTTCCAGCAGCAGCTAGATGACTTGAAACAGCAAGGGCAATATCGCCAGTTTAAGTCCAATATTTCTAGCCAGCCACGATTGCAACTCAATGGTCAAGAGATGCTGAATCTGGCATCCAATGACTATTTAGGTCTGGCATCCAACTTAACGCTACGTGAAGAATTTTTTGACCTCACGCCGATGTCTGAGCGATATATGAGTTCAAGCTCTTCACGTTTACTGACAGGAAACTTTCCCAATTTTGAACAACTTGAAGCACAGATGTCACAGGCTTTTGGACGTTCAGTACTGCTGTTTAATAGTGGTTATCACATGAATATCGGGATTCTTCCTGCGCTCAGTAATGCTAAAACCATGATCATTGCTGACAAACTGGTACATGCCAGTATTATCGACGGGATTCGTTTATCTAAAGCTGGCTATGTGCGTTACCGCCATAATGACCTGCAGCATTTGACTCAGTTTTTAGAAAAATATCAGTCAGATGAATCTATCCAGCGCATCATTGTGGTAACTGAATCAATTTTCAGTATGGATGGGGATGAAACAGATTTAGCTGCTTTGGTGGCATTAAAACAGCAGTTTGCAAAAGTCATGCTCTATGTCGATGAGGCACATGCAATTGGTGTGCGCGGTGAACGTGGATTGGGCTGCGCAGAACAGTATCAAGTATTGGATCAGATTGATTTCCTGGTCGGTACCTTTGGCAAGGCTTTGGCTTCAGTTGGTGGTTATCTGGTCTGTGCGCCAGTGATTCGTGACTATCTGATTAATAGCATGCGACCTTTAATTTTTAGTACCGCCCAGCCGCCACTATGTATGGCCTGGACTAGATTTATTTTTCAGAAGGTACAGCAGCTTCAGGCGGGACGAGTACATTTGGCAGCATTGGCTGTACGCTGTCAGCAGGGCATTCAAGACTTGGGATATCACTGTCCGTCAACCTCGCAAATTGTGCCGGTACTGATTGGTGAGGCAAAACGCACCATTCAGGCGGCTGAAATTATGCAACAGCAGGGATTTTATGTGCTACCAGTACGTCCGCCAACGGTTCCTGCCAACACCTCCAGACTCAGAATCTGCCTGAACCAGAACATTTCTGCGGATGAGCTGGACGCATGTCTGCAGGTGCTGAGGAATTTGCCGCGATGAACAGCAAACAGATTGCCCAGCGTTTTGCTCAGGCAAATCTCAGTTATGAGCAGCATGCGCTGGTACAAAGTGCCGTAGCGGCAGAGTTGATGCAGTTCATGCAGCAGCATGTAGCACAACCACATTTGCAACGGGTATTGGAAATTGGCTGCGGTTCAGGGTTTTTTACCCGGCTTTTTATGCAGTATTACAGCTTTGATCATTTATTTTTAAATGATCTATATGCCGAAGTGAAGCAGCATTTCCCGGAAGCTGATCGGCTTTTGTGGGGGATTGGTAATATTGAAACCTTGCCACTGCCGCAGTCTCTGGACATGGTGCTGTCGTGTTCTGCATTGCAATGGATCTCGGATTTAAAAGCATTGTTGCTCAACATTGCGCAGGCCTTAAATCCCTCTGGGCATCTGTGTTTTGCCAGTTATACGGACAATAATTTAAAGGAAATTAAGGCACTGACCGGACAAGGCTTGGATTATCTGCCTTTAGCGGAGGTCTGTGAACTGCTTGAATCCTTAGGCTTTGACATTCTGCTGCAGACAGAAGAACAGATGACCTTGCATTTTGAGCATCCGAAACAGGTGTTACAGCATATCAAAGCCACTGGTGTACAGGCGACGGCACAGGGGTTTCGGTGGACAAAATCGTCCTTACAGGATTTTTATACCGGCTATCGACAATTCCAAGACCCTGAAAGCAAACAGTATGCACTGACCTATCATCCGGTTTATGTCATTGCACGGAAGACAGCATGAGCGCACAGATTTATTTTGTCAGCGGCATTGATACCGCAATTGGTAAAACCTTTACTACTGGTTTTCTGGCCAAAAATTGGAATGAGCAGGGCATTCGTACCATAACCCAAAAGCTGATCCAGACCGGAAATGTCGATATATCAGAAGATATCGAACAGCATCGTGCAATTATGGGTTGTGGGTTGTTACCGGAAGACCAGCAAAAACTGACCATGCCGGAAATTTTTACGTATCCGGCTTCACCGCATCTTGCTGCGCAGCTGGATGGGCGAGCCATTAACTTTGAACAGATTCATCAGGCTACCGAACAGCTGGCTGCGGCCTACGACTGTATTTTGCTGGAAGGTGCCGGTGGTCTGATGGTGCCCTTAACCGAAGAGTTCCTGACTATTGATTATATTCAGACACATAATTATCCGGTGATTCTCGTCACTTCAGGGCGTTTAGGCAGTATTAATCATACCTTGCTGAGTCTTGAGTTGTTAAAACTCCGCGGGGTTCAATTATATGCCATTGCTTTTAATCATGCAGATAACTCCAAAGATCCCTTGATCGCTGAAGATACCATTGCTTATTTAAAACAGTATTTGCAGCGTGATTTTGCTGATACGACATGGGTTGATATTCCAGCTTTAAATTTAGCCCTGTCTTCTCATAAGTAAGTGATCCGCTTGCAGCGAGGCTGATGTGAATGCTTAAATATTGAGGTTGCGCCACTGTAAATTGAATCTGATAGCCATATTTGTTTAACACCATTTTCATCAAATATAAGTCTAGCCCATGCCCATTTTGCTAGGGAGATTTATGCCAGAAACGCTGTCCCAAGTATGCATATCTTCAACCTTTGATTATCATTATGAATGATCAGCACACATGCAGCATAGCAATTGAAATGGTGTTTGCCTGTGCATGCAATAGAGCATTGTTAAGTAGGTTTTTAAAGACGGTATCTAGTTCAAAATCGGGTAGGGCAATTCGGGTTAGGCTCGGTCAGTCAATTGTTAAACTGGGTTCAATTTCCGGATAAAGCGACTGTAAATCGGCAATCACCTGAGTCAGGAGCCGTGCAATTTCAATACTGTACTAGATATCACTCAGTACTTGATCGGTAGAGGAAAGTGCTAGAAGCTGTTCCAGTAGCTGGGTACATCGGCGGATACCAAGGTGTACCTGCTGCAAGCTCTGTTGCAATTTGGGCGAGCTTGCCTGTTGTTCTGCCATCAGTTGTGCAAGCTGAATATGAGTTTTGATCGCGGTTAAAGGACTACGCAATTCATGGGCGGCGTATGAACTAAATACTTTTTCATTTTCCGGATTTTGATGCAGTTTATGTATTAAGTGCTTAGAGTTTTGGGCAAAGGACTGTACCTTGGAAGGCATTACTTTGGCATCTAAGGTTTTTAAATAGTGAGTAGCATCATTCACTGATAAATTTGGCTGACTTAAAAGGTTGAAACTTCATCTAAGGCTTTAAGCTCTCGACGAATAATCAAAACGATTAAGTCTATACATAGCAATAAAGACAAAATTATTGGTATTAATACCGATTATAAAATCTTTTTGAGCAATTATCCACGTAGGAACATCCGCTCTGCTACCACCACTTGAATATCCTCACGACGTAACACATAACTGAGCCTCACCTTGTTGCTTTGTACTAAAGCCAACTACTTGGTGGCTTAAATCTTTCGGTGCACCTCGGGTTTTTGCTACCACATGCTGAACGACACTGACGTCAGAGCCAAATAAAGACACTTTATAGGCAATCAACTGCTCTTGATTGGTGGAATGAAGTTGTTGGGCTAGTACATTTTCATCCAAGTTTTGCATCGGCAGTTGTTGAGTCAATCGAGCGACCATTGGATGGCTGAATCAAACCAAATTGATATATTTCCTTGACTGAGCAAGGCTTTATTGTAGGTAGATCAACTGGTTGTACGATAGATCTTGGGTGCAGACCTCTTCATTTAGAAATTATATTCCCCAAGAAGCTTTCAGTGGTAGGTTTGTGCAACAAAGCCTCTTGCAAATAAAGGCTATCAAGGGATTTATACATTGTATCCAAATAGTTTATGGCCATTAAAAGCAAAAAAGCACTAAAAACCAGATCTCGAGCTAAAACTTTATAACCAAGAAATCAATAAAAGAAGAATTGGGATTGAACAGGTATTTGGAACTTTGAAAACCTTCAAAATCCTTGCCGAGCGATATCGCAACCCTGGCAAAAGACTAGGATTAAGATTTAATTTAATTGTGGGAATCCATAATTTTGAGCTGAGTAAAAAGTGAATTATGAAAGAAATCTAATATATAAAATTTTAAGAGATTATAAAAATTGGTCATACCAAAAAATAAATTAAATCTTTTATATTGTGTTTTTGGGCTAATATTACTAATATCGCCAATACAAAATGCACATTTTATCTCTTAAACACTAAATTGGTCATACCAATTTAGTGTTTAAGTACAATAAACTGTTCAATCTAGTAGTTAAGCATTTCAAGGAGTAGACAATGCTTCAACAGTGGCAACAAATTTATGATCCTATAGGCAATATCTGGATTTCGAGTGCTATTGCGCTAGTTCCAATTATTTTCTTTTTTTTAGCGTTAGCTATTTTTCGCATGAAGGGTAGTGTAGCCGCTACAATTACCGTTTTTTTAGCCTTTCTGGTCTCATTATTTTTATACAAAATGCCAATTGGAATGGCATTAGCATCAATGGTCTATGGATTCTTCTACGGCCTGTGGCCAATTGCATGGATTATTATCGGTGCAGTTTTTATATATAAGATTTCAGTAAAAACAGGACAGTTTGATGTTATTCGTTCGTCTATTCTGTCAATTACAGAAGATCAACGTCTGCAAATGCTATTAGTTGGGTTTGCTTTTGGTACGTTTTTAGAAGGTGCGGCAGGTTTTGGTGCGCCCGTCGCAATTACTGCGGCACTGTTGGTGGGACTCGGCTTTAAGCCTTTATATGCGGCTGGGCTATGCCTGATAGTTAATACTGCACCTGTTGCTTTTGGTGCAATGGGAATTCCGATCATTGTCGCTGGGCAGGTTTCAGGTGTTGACACCATGGAAATCAGTCAAATGGTTGGTCGTCAGTTACCCTTTATGGTGCCAATTGTATTGATCTGGATCATGGCAATCATGGATGGTTGGCGTGGGGTTAAAGAAACTTGGCCTGCTATTTTAGTTGCCAGCTTATCTTTTTCTTTAGCGCAATATCTAACATCAAATTTTGTTGGGCCTGAGTTACCCGATATCACTGCTGCAATTGCATCATTAATCAGTTTAACTATCTTACTTAAGTATTGGAAACCAAAACATATTTTTCTTTTTGAGGATAAAAATATACAGGTAGATGAAACTATTATCAAGCAAGCTCGTAAACAATATAGTGTGGCACAGATAGCCAAAGCCTGGTCTCCATTTCTGATACTTACAGCAATGGTGACGATCTGGAGCATCAAACCTTTTAAAGATTTATTTGTTAAGGACGGCCCATTAAGTGATTTAGTAGTTTCAATTAAAGTGCCGTATTTGCATCAATTGATTCAAAAGCTACCACCTGTCGTGCCTGAAATTAAAGATTATGATGCGATTTATAAGTTTGATTGGTTATCAGCAACGGGTACGGCGATTATATTGGCGGCATTGATCACGATTATTTATTTAAACATGAAACCTAAAGAGGCAGTTTCGACATTCTTTGAAACCGTGAATGAACTAAAAACCCCAATTTATTCGATTGGTATGGTACTGGCTTTTGCGTTCATTGCAAACTATTCAGGTCTGTCAGCAACGCTTGCTTTAGCACTGGCACATACGGGTCAGGCTTTCACCTTCTTCTCACCATTCTTGGGTTGGGTTGGAGTGTTTCTTACAGGTTCAGATACTTCAGCTAACGCATTGTTTTCAGCGTTACAAGCAACTACAGCACAGCAAATCGGTGTGCCTGAAGTCTTGTTAGTTGCTGCCAATACCAGTGGTGGAGTAACAGGTAAGATGATTTCCCCTCAATCAATCGCGATTGCTTGTGCAGCAGTGGGTTTAGTTGGTAAAGAATCTGATTTATTTAGATTTACAGTAAAACACAGCATTATCTTTACGGTGATGATTGGTATTATTGTGACCTTACAAGCTTATGTTTTCCCGTGGATGATTCCGTAAACGGGTCAAGGAAAAAAATGAAAGTCTCCGACAAAGTGGTACAGCGTTTACGTCTGTTGATTGAAAAAAATAATGTGCAAGTCGGAGAGCGATTGCCTGCTGAACGCCAACTCTGTGAACAGTTAGGTGTGTCTCGTAGCTCTTTACGTGAGGCGATTCAACAACTGATTACCGCAGGGATTATTCAGAGCAAAGCGGGTGCAGGCACCTATTTAAAGCAGTTGCCTGCACATTGGTCACAGTATCAAATCGTTGAGCCATTATCCGGTTTGATGGATCAGGATCCTGAATATCGTTTTGATGTACAAGAAGCTCGTATGGTGCTTGAAGGTGGTACAGCATGGTATGCCGCACAACGTGCCACACCCAGTGATTTGATCAATATTCGTCAATGTTTTGAGCAGATTAGCCATTTTCAGGCTTTAGGTGATGATGCCCACGCAGCAATAGCGGATGCGAATTTTCATCTGGCGATTGCAGAAGCATCCCACAATCTAGTGCTGATCCAAATGATGCGTAGTTTGTTTGATTTATTGCAAGACAACGTGATGTTAGGGCGACGTAAAGTTTACACCACACCACAACATTTTGAACAATTGCATGACCAGCATTTTGAGGTGATGGACGCAATTGAACGTCAAGACTCAGAGACTGCACGTAAGGCAGCTTGTGGGCATATTGAATTTGTTGTTCAACGCGTACGTATGATCGATGAAGAAGAAGCTCGTCGTCAACGTTCGAGTCGATTAAATAGGACATAAGTTATGATTATTTCTTCTGCAAATGACTATCGTGAAGCTGCGAAACGTCGTTTACCGCCATTTTTATTTGAATACATCGATGGTGGTGCCTATGCGGAATATACTTTAAAGCGTAATGTAGACGATTTATCAAAAATCGCTTTACGTCAACGTGTGTTAAATGACATGTCTGAGCTGAGCTTAGAAACGCAATTGTTTGGTGAAAATTTGGCGTTGCCAGTGGCATTGTCACCTGTAGGTCTAACGGGTATGTATGCGCGTCGTGGTGAAGTTCAAGCCGCGGTTGCCGCAGATAAAAAGGGCATTCCATTTACCTTATCAACAGTTTCAGTTTGTCCAATTGAAGAAGTGGCACCTGCAATTCAACGTCCGATGTGGTTTCAACTGTATGTACTACGTGACCGTGGTTTTATGAAAAATGCCTTGGAACGTGCTAAAGCCGCAGGCTGTTCTACCTTAGTATTCACAGTCGATATGCCTGTTCCAGGTGCGCGTTATCGTGATGCACATTCAGGAATGAGTGGTAAAAATGCTGCAATACGTCGTTATATGCAATCGTGTATGCACCCACACTGGGCTTGGAATGTCGGTTTATTGGGTCGTCCGCATGATTTGGGTAACATTTCGAAATATTTAGGTAAGCCGACAGGTCTGGAAGATTATATCGGTTGGCTGGGAAATAACTTTGACCCTTCAATTTCTTGGAAAGATCTTGAGTGGATTCGTGATTATTGGGAGGGTCCCATGGTTATTAAGGGGATTTTAGATCCTGAGGATGCCAAGGATGCAGTACGTTTCGGAGCAGATGGAATTGTGGTCTCCAATCACGGTGGTCGTCAGCTTGATGGTGTTTTGTCTTCTGCTCGTGCGCTTCCTTCAATCGCAAGTGCGGTCAAAGGTGACATCAAAATTTTAGCAGATTCAGGGATTCGTAACGGTCTTGATGTGGTACGTATGTTGGCTATGGGTGCAGATATTTGTATGCTTGGTCGTGCATTTGTATACGCACTTGGTGCTGCCGGCGGTTCTGGGGTAAGTAATTTACTAGATTTGATTGAGAAAGAAATGCGTGTGGCAATGACATTGACTGGTGCAAGAACCATTGCAGATATTACATCGGATTGCCTGGTCAAGCTAGAGAAAGAGTAAGCGATTTAATTACTCACATTACTAAGGCTTTGCCAACTTTCCTTTGGAAAAAGAGATTCTTATCTAAATAATTTGGGTAAACAAAGCTTTCTTTTGAAAAAAACCAACCTTGGTAAGAGTCACCAACATAAAATACACTAAATAACATAATTGGTATGTTAGTAAACTCTATATATAACAGTTATATAGAGTTTTTATTTTGTGTGGTGTAATTTAATTTAGGGTGGGGTAATTTGATTTTTGGGCACTAATTTATTGTGATAATCAACAATAATAACCAACATACATATGCTTAATCTAAAGGTATTTTACTGACTGGTATAATTTTATGATGAGAGGGGTGTTGCCTGGGGCTACGGTTTCTGTTTTGCTTTTTGACGTAACACGTACAAATATAAGCTTTCTACTTTTTCACGTGCCTAGGGTGTGGTACGCAAGAATCGCAATGATGATTTAACACTTGGATCTATGCAAAAACATCTAACTTCAATTTTACGACTTAAACTGAACCGTACCGGGTTTGTCGGAGACCAAACTTTCTGAGATGAGACGCATTGCTTCGCAAGACGTAGCGAAGCGTAGTGATCCGATGAAAAACCTAAATATACCCCTGAAATCAGAGATAGAGCGGTTCAATTAGAACTAAACCCAACTATCGCAACACTGGGCTTTGGAGAATCTCGTCGTTTCTTAATTGCGTCGTAATAATGATTATCAAGATAAAATCAAAATATACAGATTTTTGTGTAAATCCTGAGTAGAATTCGACTTTTATTTTTTCTCCAGTAAAAAGGCATAGCTTTTCACTATGCTATTTTGCAAGGACGCTTTATGCTCGCGCTAGATATACAACATATTCGAATGAAACAACACGCCACTGATAAAGCACAAGCGTTGCAATGTCTAGTCGATATCTTGGTCGAAGACCAGTTGGTTACACCTGATTATATTCATGGGTTGACCGGGCGCGAACAACAAAGTGCAACGTATTTAGGACAAGGAATTGCCATTCCGCATGGGACGCCTCAGTCTCGCCAATCTATTTTAAAAACTGGGATTCGTCTGGCGCACTTTCCTGAAGGAGTTGTTTGGGACGGTGAAAATAAAATTTATTTAGCAGTAGTGATTGCTGCGAAATCAGATGAGCATTTGCAAGTCTTACAAATTTTGACGCGGGCTTTAATTAACGATGTCGCTGATCAAGTGAAACAGGCTCAATCTGCAGAGCAAATTATTGCATTATTACAAGCCCAACCCGCATCTTTGGCATTGCATGAAAATTTAATCGCCACTCAAGTTCCCGCACTTGATGTAGAAGATTTGATTTGGCAGGCAACACAGTTGCTGAAACAGCAAAAAATGGTGGAGTGTGGTTTTCTGTCGGGTTTAAACCTAAACAGCATGATTCATTTAGGGGAGGGAGTGTGGTCGATCACTTCTAACCAGCATGTTTTGAGCCCAGCTGTAAGTTTGGTAAAAGCGGAACAGGTTTTAAGCCATCAGCAGGAAATGCTCAAGACTTTGGTGTGTATTGCCAGTAATGAGCAACTGGATATGCAACGGTTTCAACGGTTAATGGATATTTTGTTTGATACTGAACAAGTTCATACCCTTAACCAAGAACAAGATAGTCACCAGTTGGCGCAGTTAATTGGTGCTGAACTGATTCCTGATTGGCCATCTCGTCGTATTGTCTTAGCTAACGCTCATGGTCTACATGCGCGTCCCGCGACACACTTGGTCAATATGACCAAGAAATTTGCAGGGGATATTCTCGTTGCTGTAGATGAGGGGGCTTACGTTTCGGCAAAAAGTTTAACCAAATTATTAGCCATGGGATGTCGTCGTGGTCAAACTCTGACTTTTATTGCACAACCTGATACTGATGCTGTAGCAGGCTTAGAACAGATTATTGATGCAGTTCAACAGGGCTTAGGAGAAGAGGTTGAAGCTGTTGATCTTGTATCTCATCAGCACAGCAGTAGTGACCCAGTCGTAAATACTTTGGAATTAATGCCTTTTGAATCACATGGCGATACGGGTAGCTGCGGTATTGCGGCATCAACTGGCCTTGCTTTTGGTCCTGCACATGTGGTGAAGCCACATGAATTTAGTTATGAACGTCGCGGACAGAGTTTTAAAGCTGAGAATGAAAAGCTTGAAATTGCGCTTCATCAGGTGAAAAATAGCTTACGTCAATTCATTGCACATACTGAATCTACTGCCATTAAGCAGATCTTCATGGCACATTTGGAAATGCTGGATGATCCAGACCTCCTCCAAAGTGTACAACGCGGTTTAAAACAGGGGTTGTCTGCTGCTGCAGCTTGGCATGATCATATTGAAGTGGCTGCTACCGCACAGGCTGCACTTAGCGATCGTTTACTTGCAGAGCGTGCGGCTGATTTAAGGGATATTGGTGAGCGAGTTTTGGCTGTTTTGTGCGGTGTGGCCGATGTCACAGAACCCGAGCAACCTTATATCTTAATTATGCATGATGTTGGCCCGAGTGATGTAGCGCGTCTGAATAAAGATCGTGTTGCAGGCATTTTGACCGCGGTTGGTGGAGCGAGTGCCCATAGTGCTATTGTGGCACGTGCTCTGGCTATTCCAGCAGTCGTAGGTGCGGGTGTAGCTGTTTTAAATATTGAGAACCATGCCACAGTACTAATTAATGGGGATACTGGTGAGTATGTGGTCTCACCCGAGCAAAGTCAGATTGATCATGCCATTGCAGAGCGCCAACGCCAGCGTGAGTTGCGAGAACAAGCGGAACAGCATTGTTTAGAACCTGCCATGACACTGGATCAACATCAAGTTGAAATCGCAGCCAATATTGGCAAAGTGGGCGCTACGATACAGGCTGTGGCCGATGGGGCAGAAGCAATTGGTTTGCTACGCACAGAATTGGTCTTTATGTCACACAGCAGTGCGCCTGATGAGGCTACACAAGAAGCCGATTATCGGGTGGTGTTAGATGCTTTGGCGGGTCGTCCATTGGTGGTACGTACACTTGATGTGGGCGGGGACAAACCTTTGCCGTATTTGCCTATTGAAAAGGAAGAAAATCCATTCTTGGGCTTACGTGGTATTCGTCTGACTTTACGTAAGCCAGAGTTGCTACGTCAACAATTGGTTGCTTTACTTAAAGCAGCGGATAATCGCCCATTAAGAATTATGTTTCCTATGATTGGGCGGGTTGAAGAATGGCGAGCAGCAAAAGCAATTTTGGATGAGGTTCGCATACAGCATCCATGTGAAAACTTACAAGTCGGTATTATGATTGAGGTTCCTGCGGCAGCATTGTTGGCTCCAATTCTTGCTCAAGAAGTTGATTTTTTTAGTATTGGAACCAATGACTTGACTCAATATACTCTGGCGATTGACCGTGGTCATCCACTATTGTCTGCCGAAGCTGATGGCTTACATCCGAGTATTTTGCTATTGATTGATCAAACTGTTCGGGCAGCACATCAGCATGGTAAATGGGTGGGCATTTGTGGTGAATTGGCTGCTGATCCAAAAGCTGTGCCTGTATTGATAGGCTTGGGCGTGGATGAGTTGAGTATGTCGAGTACCAGTATTCCATTGGTGAAGGCGCAAATTCGTGGTTTGAACTATATAAATTGCCAACAGGTCGCACAGCAAGCCTTAAGTTGTGACAGTGCGTCTGCCGTACGTGCATTGGTGGAGTAATTACCGAATGGCTAAGATATTAAGCATTACTCTGAATCCTGCAATTGACCTCACCGTGCAATTGGATCAACTAAAAGTTGGCGAGGTCAATCGTCAGTTAACAGCCCAAAGCCATGCAGCAGGTAAGGGCTTAAACGTGGCACAGGTCCTTAAGGATTTGGGACATGAACTGATTGTGAGTGGCTTTTTGGGGCAAGAAAACCGTCAAATTTTTGACCATCATATCCAGCAAGAGCAATTTGATAACCAATTTATTTATGTTGCAGGTCAAACACGACAAAACATTAAAGTTGCAGAAGCTTCTGGTCGGATGACTGACATCAATGGCAAGGGCTTTTTTGTAGATACCTCAGCAAAACAACAATTACGTGAACGCCTATCTCAACTGATTTTAGAGGTTGATGTGATTGTGATTGCAGGCAGTTTGCCACAAGGTTTTTCTGCAGAAGAGCTTTCAACACTGATTCTATGGTTACAGTCTGCTGGAAAAAAAGTCGCAGTAGATACCAGTGGTGTTGCGTTGAAAGCAGCAATTGCTGCGCATCCTTGGTTGATCAAGCCGAATACAGATGAGTTGACGGAAACCTACCATTTGCCAGCAGAAACGTTTGCAGAACAGCAGCATCTTTTTGCCAGTTTAAATAGTCAGATCGAACATATTGTGGTCTCGATGGGTGAAAACGGGGTTAACTGGCTTCACCGCACGCAATCCCTGCATGCTACTGCACCGAAGGTCACCGTCCAAAGTACGGTGGGTGCGGGAGATTCCTTGCTGGCAGGTATGATTCATGGCTTGTTGAGTTCAACTTCCCCAGAAGAAACATTGAAAACAGCAACCGCAATTGCGAGCAACGCTGTGACCCAAATTGGGTTTGCTCTTCCAGACTTTGCTGTTATTGAAGATTTGAAATCGCAAATCTCAGTCCAATCATTGAGTTAATACGATGCAAGAGATAAAACATATTTTATTTGTGCCACATAGTCCCGAGCAGCCGATTAATGCAGTGATTTTGGCCAAAAAACTGTCCAAAGCAGCAACAGCACTTGGTATTTCCAATGATGTGGCGACATCAGTTGAGCATCTCGATTTATCAAATGTTATTGATACGGTTGTTTTTGTTGGACAGAAGTCGGCAGATGCGACTCAACTGCGTGACAAGGTTGTGAAAGTCATTGGTTTGAATAACGCGCAACACGATGCGATCATGCTTTTGCAACAAGTTCTTGAGCATTCAGATGCTTTAGATGAAACTATTGCAGCCAATGTAGGGGTTACACGCTTTGTCGCCATTACAGCATGTCCAACTGGTGTTGCGCATACGTTTATGGCGGCCGAAGCCTTACAACAAGGTGCAGTAAAGCACGGTTATCAGATTGATGTTGAAACCCAAGGATCGGTTGGGGCTAAAAATGTTTTATCGGCAGAAAGTATTGCCAAAGCAGATGTGGTGATCTTAGCAACGGATATTGAGGTCAATACAGATCGCTTTGTAGGCAAACGCGTATATCGCTGCACTACAGGATTTGCCCTTAAGCAAACGGATAAGACTTTTGCAAACGCAATTGCTGAAGCCAAAGTGCTTGAAACGGGTAAGCAAACAGCCACTAAGACAGAAAATGAAAACAAAGAAAAAACTGGAATTTATAAACACCTTTTAACAGGGGTGTCTTTCATGCTGCCGATGGTGGTGGCGGGCGGTTTGATCATTGCCATCTCGTTTATGTTTGGCCTCAATCCTGTTGAAGGAAGCTTTGCCGCATCCTTAAAGCAAATAGGTGCTGCAGCATTTACTCTTATGGTACCTATGCTGGCAGGTTACATTGCTTATTCTATTGCGGATCGTCCGGGTTTAACTCCAGGTTTGATTGGCGGTTTACTTGCAACACAATTAGAGGCAGGCTTTCTCGGTGGATTAGTTGCAGGTTTTATTGCAGGTTATATTGCGTTATTTTTATCGAAACAGCTTAAACTCCCAAGTAGCCTAGAAGCATTAAAACCAATTTTGATTATTCCACTATTGGCCAGTTTAGCTGTTGGTTTAATCATGATTTATGTGGTTGGACAGCCTGTTGCACAATTGTTTGAATTACTCACACACTTCCTTGCCAATATGGGGACGACCAATGCCATGATCATGGGGATTATCCTTGGGAGTATGATGTGTATTGATGTTGGGGGGCCAATAAATAAAGCGGCTTATGCCTTTACGGTGGGCTTACTTACGTCACAAACATACGGACCGATGGCGATTACCATGGCTGCGGGTATGGTACCGCCATTGGGTATGGCAATTGCAACTTTTCTGGCAAAGCATAAATTTGCCAAACCTGAGCAAGATGCAGGGAAGGCTGCTGTAGTTCTGGGCCTATGTTTCATCTCGGAAGGGGCTATTCCGTTTGCTGCCAAAGACCCGATTCGAGTGCTTCCATGCGCGATCGCAGGTGGTGCTGTAACTGGGGCTTTGGTTGCATTATTTAAATGTGAACTAGTCACTCCTCATGGCGGTGTAATGGTACTGATCATTCCGAATGCGATGAATTATCCATTAAAATATTTATTGGCGATTGCGATTGGAAGTGTGGTGACTGGTGTAGCTTATGCCGTGATAAAACAACGGTTAGAATAAGCCCTTCATAGAAGCTTTGTGAAAGCTATTTAGTGCAATAAATGAATATTTGCTCAATCCTATTTTGGACCAGTTGGAGAGTCTCTGCTTGAATTTGTCCAGGTAATAGGTCATGAGCGATATTGCTGAATCGGATTGCAACCTTACAAATCGAGCCAATAATTTCATCGACTTCTTGGACACAAAGTTCCGCTTCCTGAGTACCAAGTTTCACAAGAGCTTGTCGAGGAATATCCAGTGCCTTACCCATGATATCCATTTGATGATATCCCCTGGTCCTTCACAGAAAGTAACATCATAGGCAGGGGCGAGTTTCCATTGCCCATTTTGGGACATCAGAAATGAAAAGTTTTTGCAATGATCATCTCGATTATTGAATACTACATTGAAAACAGCGTAAGCGTCCGCTGAACCCCACCGCTATTTTTTAATTTGAGTTGGGTTTCCAGCGGTGTGGCAGTAATTCTTCAATCTGGGTCACTTTATGTGTCGGCAACCTTTTCAGCACATCACTTAAATAGGCATACGGATCTAGCCCATTCAGCTTTGCTGACTGAATCAGGGTCATGACATTCGCAGCTCGCTGACCACTGCGTAGCGAGCCAGCAAACAACCAGTCCTTGCGTCCCAATGCCCAGGGACGCATTTGATTTTCGACCCAATTGTTGCAAATCGGTAGATTGCCATCATCCAAATAGCGACTTAAAGCTGGCCAACGCTTCAGAGTGTAATTGATCGCCTTGGCGATTGGAGAACTCGACGGCACCGTCAGATAATGTTGGTTGAGCCATTCATATAGTTGTTGCATCACCGATTGGCTATGTTGTTGCCGGTATTCGCGACGGTGTTGCGCTGTACCATCGGTCTTTTTCCTGAGTTCTGCTTCTATGGCATACAGTTTCTGAATCATCACTAATGCTTGTTCAGCGACCTGACTTTTCCCGGTCACATGCAGTTCATGGAATTTAAGATGTGCATGGGCCATGCAGCCCACCTCAATGATCTGGCCTGATTTAAAGCGTGCTTTATAACCACCATAATCATCACAGACCAGATGGCCTTGCCAGTCTTTCAGGAACTCTTCAGCATGCTTATCCTGAAAGTCATAGATCACCGCCTGAAGTAGATTGTACTGTGTGGTGGCATAGGCCCAGACATAACCTTTCTTCGGTTTTTTCTCATTCTCACCCATCTGCATGATGGTGACCGGTGTTTCATTGGCATGCAGCACCTGTTGCTGCAGTACAAGCTGTCACAGCTGCATTGCGTTGAGGCAGGTTCGTGCTCAATACGCAGAGTGAGTAGATGATCAGGTAGCGGTCGACGTTTAGGTTTGTTGGCTGGGGCTTTCTGTGTCGCTGCATCGGTTTTAGCTGCATTCAGCCGTTCCAGTTCCAGATCAACCGCGGCAATATCTTCTTCAACCGCTTCATCCCAGAGGTGGATTTGTTTGGCCGTTAAGTATTCATTCTTCTGGGCGAACTTATGCCGTTTAAACTGCAAAAGTTCATGCTCGTATTTTTGATTGAGATTAGAGAGAGATTTAACTTTAGAATCTAATTGCTGATTTGATTGTTCCAGTTGTTGTTTTGATTATGCTAAAGACTGATGCTGCAGCGCCAACTGTCGGATAAATTCCAGCAGGTGTTCATGGGTCAGTTGGTTTAAATCAGGCAGCATTTTCATGACTGCAGTATGGTTGAGATCATGTTTGGAGAATAGCAGAATGGATGAGTTCGATTAAGAGCATTGTTACCACTTGCTGCAGACCGATTCTTTGCCAAGTTAAACCGTAGATCAGTGCTTGTAACTGCTCCGGGCTGAGGGTCACGGTTTCATCTTGGTGAACTTTAGCCCAGTGGAATTTTCCCTGTTCCAGCCGTCGGGCACATAGCCAGATGCCCAGCCCATCATGCACCAGCACTTTCATACGATGGCCACGTTTATTACAGAACAGGTAGGCGCAATGCGGTTTGATTGAGCCAAAGGCTTTCATGATCTGCGCCATAGCCGTATCCATACCCGCACGCATGTCCATCGGCTAGGTAGAGAGCCAGATTTCATCGATACGGATCATTTGATCAAGCCCTGAAGTAAAAGCAGCAACTCCTTGGCCGATTCCACTGGCCATTCGATTTCGATCACCTGATCTCTTGCAGAACATTGTTTCTGATGCAGTGGAATTCTGATATGAGCGACAGTATTCTTCTCCGGCACAGGTGGCGGAGGTGCGTCTTGTTTGGCTGGAGTCGGGTGAAGCATGACCGGAAGAAAGTCAGTCTGTGGGCTAGATGGGGTTGTTAATGCAGGGGGTATTGATCTGGATTGACGAATCCATTTATGCAACAGATTGGCATTGATCTGATGTTGCATTGCGACCTTGGCCACTGATGTATCTGGCTGCTGGCATTGCTGAATAAGTTGATGTTTAAATTCAGCCGTGAAGGTTCGACGAGGCTTTTTTAGCGTTGGTGTGCTGTCTATAACTGTCTTTAAATCCATAAATAGGTGTCCACTTAAAATTTAGTGGACACTATCGCGGTATTAATGAGTTAGAAAAAGTGGGATTCAGCGGACGCTTACTTTGCAGCAACGACAGCTGGAGTAGTACCTGCATGAGTTCTAGGTTTGCGATAGCCACGCTGTGATTTGAGACCATTCGCCTTCATGAGCCGATGTACCCGATTGATCCCGCAACTTTCGCCAACATCTTTCAAATCACAGTGAATCTTGCGATAACCATAGACTCCGCCAGATTCCAACCAGAACTGTTTAATCAGTCCTGAAAGCTGTTGCCGTTTCTTGGCAGTTTTACTGGTGGGTTGCTTTAACCATGCGTAATAACCACTGTGATGAACATCTAAAGTTGAACATAAACGACGAACAGGCCATATATGCTGGTTGTCCTGAATAAAGGCGTACCTCATTTGGACTGGCTTGCGAAGTACACCGCGGCCTTTTTTAAGATGTCTCTTTCTTCTGTAACCCTTTGCAGCTCTTTTTTCAACTTTGCTAACTCTGAACTTGGGTCATTAAACTCTGTTGTCCTGGGTTGCTGTGGATCATAACGTTTAATCCAGGCATACAGACTATGGGTGGTGGTCCCTAAACGTGCAGCAACTTCAGCTACACTATGACCTTTCTCAGTAACTTGCTTTACTGCTTCAATTTTGAATTCTTCAGGGTATATTTGGGTTCTTTCATCGGAACACTACAATTTATACCAGAATGACAACCTCGATAACTAAGAGCATGATCACCAATAAACTGACGCTTGCAGTTTTTGCATTGATAGTTTTGCTTGCCATATAGTTTGAGGCCATTTTTCTTTACACCGTCACTTAGACAGGTTGGACATTTGATTTCTAGTGTTATTTGCATCTCACTATCTTATCAAAAGCCAACCTGTTTTTTTCAGCATACTTTTTGAAACACCACCGAAGATGATTAGGTAGTTATCTTGCTGAACACCGTTAGAAAACGAGCTGATAGCATAGTTTATGACGAAGCGAAAAAGTGAATTAAAGACTAAAATGGGAGGTATAAGCTCGCATTTTTGCATTCATATAATCACCACTATCTTGAATGTAGCTAAATTCCTTAATACGACAGAACCAAACTATACAAGCAGATGAACCAGAAAAGGACCTACCAAAACCATAAAAATACCAGCAAGTACCATTGTTAAGCTGGCAATCACCCCTTCTTCTTTATCACGACTATAGGCTTTAGTCGTTCCAAATCCATGTGCTGCGTTGCCCAAAGATGCACCCATGACAAAATGAGATTTTAACGGTAAGGCGGCTAGCACAATATCACCAATGATCATACCTATAACACCAGTAATCATGGTAAACAAAATAACCAGTTCGACAGAGCCACCTATATGACTGCTCAACTCCATTGCAAAAGGTGTAGAAATGGAACGCGCCATTAAGCTATAGGTCGTTGACTGATCAAAATTAAACAGCTTAGCCAAATAAAATGAACTGATCATTCCTGCTAGCATCCCTATCACCACGCCCATACTGATAGAAAGTAGATGTGTTTTGATTATTTCACGGTATTCATAAATTGGAATGGCAAAGGCGACTGTTGCAGGGCCTAACATCCAGACAATCCATTGGTTATCTTGCATATACGTATCATAGGATATATTCAAAGATAAGATTAAAATAATCAGAAGGATAGGGGGTAGTATCGCTGGTGATAAAATCAGATAAGGATATTTTTGATGGATTTTTTTTACGACAGTATAAAAAAGTAAAGTTGAAATCAGACAAACAATGGCGATTAAAGTCATGATTATTTTCCATCCTGATCTATATTACGCAGAGATTGGGAGCGATTATTCTTGATTTTATTTTCAAACTGAAAGCCAAGATGTACACTATATGCTGTAACCACCATGACACAAATGGTGCCCAGAATAACAGCAAATATTAATTGCCAGCCTTCTGTTAAAAAAAGATGTTTATATTTAATTAGTCCAACAAAACAGGGAATAAAGAATAAAACCAATTCACCCAAAATAAAATCGGAGCCACTCTTGATCCATTCAAGTTTAAAAAATCCAGTCAATAAACCTGTTAAAACAATAAAAAGCCCGATCACTGCACCAGATACTGGAAGTTTAAATAAGGATTGAAGTATGCTGCCAATCCACCAGAAAGCAAGTAATAAACTGATTTGCAAAATGATTTTACTGATATATTTGAATCGGGTCGGATGTTCGATTTGTACAGGCATTAATATCACAGCTTGATTTTGAAGATAAGGTAATTTTATATGCTGTACATATGTGAAATAATGAATAATTTTATAAATATTATTCTATATTGGAATAATTTATGGATCTAAAATCACTTAAAATTTTTGTTGAAACTGTTAATAGCCAGAGTTTTAGTTTAGCTGCAGTACGCTTGTTTATGACGCAACCGACTTTAAGCAAGATCATTAAAAGCTTAGAAGAAGAGTTGGGAACAGCACTATTTAAAAAAGGTGAAGCAGGAAGAAAACGTGAAGTCGTACTGACTTATACAGGCGAACTGATTTATCAGCATGCATTAAACATACTGTCAGAACATGAAAAAATATATAACACGATTGAGCAAGTTAAGTTACTTAAAAAGGGTAAACTGACTTTAGGTTTACCACCATTAGGTTCTGTCTTATTTAGTTCACTTATTGCCTTATTTCATAAGCAACATCCGGATATACAGCTTAGTTTTTTAGAGGTAGGCTCAAATAGTATTGAGGAAGCAATTGCAGATAAACGTATTGATGTTGGTATTTTACTTGGTAATTTTCGACCGACTTTTGCGTCAATCCCAGTTGTTGATTCAGCTATGTGCTTACTATCCATAAAAGATTCACAGTGGAGAAATAGGAAAACTGTAAATTTGATCGAATTAAAAGAAGAATCCTTTCTATTATTTTCTGATACCTTTACTTTGAATAGTATGATTATTAAAGCAGCAAATACAGTAGGTTTTGAACCTAAAGTTGTCTGTAAAAGCAGTCAATGGGACTTTATTGCAAAAATGGTTGAATCAAATATGGGAATCGCATTACTTCCTCAAATATATTGCCAGCAATTAGATCAGGAAAAATTCAACACTGCCGTATTGGAAAATCCAGGTTTAAATTGGACTTTAAGTATGGCCTGGAATACGACTATAGCAATGAGTCCTGCAACTAGAGCATGGCTAAATATTGTAAAAGATCATAAACAGAAAATTCACTTTTAGTTCAATGCTTTTACAACCAGTTTTTGATTGTCGTTACAATCAGTTTTGGCTGTTTAATTCATCGGTTCTATCGCATTAAGGAATTTAGGTCCATTTAACTTATGTTTACCTAAAATCTAGTTTATAAATTATTTTTACAATATATTTATTAATTTCAATATTTTGAAGAAAAATAATAGAAATTTATAAAAATTAGTTCATGAACTTATAGGATTTTTAAGAGCATTTATATGAATGAGTAGGTACTGTGAAAAAAGAGAACTAGATGACGTTTAGATAAAATTTTTCAATCAGATAATCTTATTGTTGTTATTTCTAGTCACATAGTCTATTTTTATTATATGAATTATTCTTCCTCACCCAAAAGACCACGTGGTCGACCAACCAAACACGGTTGTAACTATGCAGACACTAAAGAAGTTTTAATCCACCGAGGTATCGAGTTACTGACCGAACGTGGAATGAATGCTATGAGCTTGGACGATCTCATGAAATCAGTCCAAGTACCTAAAGGGTCTTTCTACCATTATTTTGTAAATAAAGAGGCTTTTATTTTAGAAGTCTTAGATGCTTATGAACTTTATTTTGTAAAGCGATTAAATAAGTTTTTAAGTCAAACTGATCTTTCCCCACTAGAAAAGCTGCAAAATTTTGTAAAAGATGCGGGTGAAAAAATGCAAAAATATGATTTTAAACGAGGTTGTATTTTAGGTAACTTAGGACAAGAAGTGTCGTATTTGCCACAAGGAATCATTGCCCGAATCGAAAGTATCTTTAAGGTATGGGAGAAATTAGTTTCTGATTGCCTACATCAGTCAAATTCACAATATAGCCTAGCTGATTGCGATGAAGCTGCTTATCAGTTTTGGATTGGGTGGGAAGGTGCAGTTCTAAGAGCACGTTTGGTCAAATCAACAAGTCCCTTAGATGCATTTTATCGCTTGTTTACTTTAGCTGTAAAACAACAAAATCACATAAAAAGTTAATTAAAAAATAAATGCAGATGTCTGTATTTATTTTTTAATTAATTCTAGACAAGCAGTCTAATTAAATAGAGAGGAAGTTCTATGTACAAAGGTATTGTAATTACTAAAGATGAAGCTGGTTACACATCACAAATTACTGAGATTGCATCAAAGCCTTTACAAGAAGGAGAGGTTAGAGTCGAAGTCAAATATTCAACACTCAATTATAAAGATGCTTTAGCCATTACTGGGCGTTCACCAGTGGTGCGTAGTTTTCCTTTGACCCCAGGCATCGATTTTTCGGGTGTTGTGATTGAATCAAAACATCCAGCATGGAAAGAAAGAGATGAAGTTCTACTGAATGGTTGGGGAGTGGGTGAAAAGTATTTTGGAGGACTAGCCGAGCAAGTCACTGTTTCTGGTGATTGGCTCATACAAAAACCTTCTGCTTTTTCTTTTAAAGATACGATGGTTATTGGTACAGCAGGTTATACCGCAATGTTGTGTGTCATGGCTTTACAAAAACATGGTATTAAACCAAGTGATGGAAAAATTCTAGTGACAGGTGCAAATGGTGGAGTAGGAAGTATTGCCATTATTATTTTGAATCATCTTGGTTATGAGATTACAGCTTCAACTGGTCGACCTCAAGAGTCAGAATATTTAACCTATCTAGGTGCGAGTGAAATTATTGATCGTATTAAATTATCTTCCCCAGGAAAGCCATTAAACAAAGAAGTTTGGGCTGGCGTGATTGATACTGTTGGTAGCCATACTTTAGCGAATGCATGTGCTAGTACAAAATATCGTGGTGCAGTTGCTGCGTGTGGTTTGGCAGGCGGAATGGATTTTCCAGCAACAGTTGCTCCATTTATTCTAAGAGGGATTACCTTATATGGAATTGATAGCGTGATGGCACCAATCGAATTAAGAAAAGAAGCATGGGAACGTTTGGCTACAGAATTAGATCAAACAAAATTAGAAACAGTAACGACTGAAATTCAGTTAACAGATGCTTTAAATATTTCAAATGAAATTTTAGATGGAAAAATTCGAGGTAGAGTTGTTGTACAGATATAGTTCAACAAAATGAGTTGTGGGACTGTTCTAAATTTTGTGTAAGTACTTAATTTTCATTTATCCTACTGAGGATAATAAAAAGAGGTACTTCACATGGATGAAGCTACAATCAAAAGTATGGCAGCTGAATTAGCTAAAGGTTTAAAAACTCCTGAAGATTTAAACCAAATGACAGCCATATTTAAAGGTATTAGTTTAGCAATGAATTGTTTTACGATTCAGTTCGATGATCGATTAAAAGATCATTTATAAAAAATGGGACTTACACAAAATAATTTACAGGCTCGTAGAAACATGAAAATACATTCTTTTGGTGAACACAATAACATTACTTTATCTAATAATTGTATTGAAGTTCGAGGTGCACGTGAGCATAACCTTAAGGATGTAGATGTTTCTATCCCAAGAAATGCACTTGTTGTTTTCTCAGGTGTATCGGGTTCAGGAAAATCATCACTTGCTTTTGGAACTATTTTTGCTGAAGCACAAAGAAGATATTTCGAATCTGTTGCACCTTATGCAAGACGCTTAATAGATCAGGCCGGAGTACCAGATGTTGATGCTATTGATGGTCTACCACCAGCAGTAGCATTGCAACAACAACGTGGTGCAAGTAATACCCGTTCTTCTGTTGGAAGTGTAACAACTTTATCAAGTCTCGTGCGAATGATTTATTCACGTGCTGGTGCATATCCTGCCGATCAGCCAATGTTATATGCCGAGGACTTTTCACCGAACACTCCTCAAGGTGCTTGTCCTACCTGTCATGGTTTAGGTCACATTTATGAAGTTACAGAATCGACAATGGTTCCTGACCCAACACTCAGTATTCGTGAGAGAGCTATCGCATCATGGCCACCTGCTTGGCACGGGCAAAACTTACGCGATATCCTAGTAACCCTAGGGTATGATGTTGATCGACCATGGAAAGATTTACCGCAATCGGATAGAGACTGGATTTTATTTACTGAAGAAACCCCAACAGTTCCTGTCTATGCTGGTTTAAGCCCCGCTGAGACTCAATCTGCACTTAAACGTAAACTAGAACCCAGCTATATGGGCACTTTCACTGGTGCTCGTCGCTATGTCCTTCATACTTTTGCTAATACCCAAAGTACGTTGATGAAAAAACGTGTTTCACGTTTTATGGAAGGAAAAATATGCCCTTCCTGTCATGGTAAACGCCTTAAACCAGAAGCCTTATCTATTACCTTTGCTGGAGTAGATATTGGTGAGTTTATGCAACTTTCTTTGGATAAGTTAACTTGCCTGCTTGAGCCCATTGTTCTTGGCAATTTCGACGCTCATGATGCTGGAGAAAAGACTAATAATAAAGTAACCCAACTTGATAGATCTGAACGAGCAACAACAGGTAGAGCAGTGCATTCTGTATCTCCAGATGTAAGACGTACGTCAGCACTTTCAGATGAAAAGAAAATTGCTGCCCAGCGTTTAGCAAATGGTGTGGTGGGGCGTTTAAATCAATTACGCCAGTTAGGTCTTGGTTATCTAACATTAGATAGAGCCACACCGACTCTTTCAGCGGGAGAGTTACAACGTTTGCGTTTAGCAACACAATTAAGTTCTATGCTATTTGGTGTAGTTTATGTACTGGATGAACCGTCTGCTGGATTACATCCTTCAGATAGTCAGTCATTATATGATTCTCTCGATAAATTAAGAGACGCTGGAAACTCCGTATTTGTTGTAGAGCATGATTTAGAGCTCATGCGTCGTGCTCAATGGTTAGTGGATGTTGGACCAGATGCAGGAGAGCAAGGTGGTAATATTTTATATAGTGGAGTACCTCAGGGTTTAAGTGAGATTTCAGCTTCACGTACTGCAAGTTATTTATTTAATAAAATCCCAGTTACTCAAAGTTATGGACGTACACCCTCTGGTTGGCTTGAACTTAACAATATTTACCGACATAACCTGCATAATATTGATGCTCGTATACCTCTTGGTGTACTTACAGCAGTTACAGGTATTTCAGGTTCAGGTAAATCTAGTCTCGTTTCTCAAGCTTTACCCGAGTTAGTACTTTCATATTTAGGTAATGAGTCTGAAACTGAAAACAATAATGAAAATAATCCTTTAAATGAAGGAATGTTGGTTAACGAGGTTACACAGGGTTCTCTGGCTGGTGATGTGGAGGCTATACAGCGTCTGGTACAGGTTGATCAAAAACCAATTGGCCGTACTCCACGTTCTAATCTGGCAACTTATACGGGTTTATTTGATCATGTTAGAAAGTTATTTGCTGGGACTCCTGAAGCTCGCCAAGCTCATTATGATGCTGGACGTTTTTCGTTTAATGTGGCTAAAGGGCGATGTGAAACTTGTGAAGGTGAAGGCTTTGTCAGTGTAGAGTTATTGTTTATGCCAAGTGTATATGCCCCTTGTCCGACATGTCATGGTGCTCGATATAATGATGACACTCTGAAAATTCGCTGGAATGGACGTAATATTGCTGAAGTATTAGGAATGACCGTCAATGAAGCACGTGATTTTTTTGATGGAGAGGTCTCGATTGCTCGTTCACTACAATTATTAAAGGAAATTGGCCTTGGTTATTTACGTTTAGGGCAACCAGCGACTGAACTATCTGGTGGAGAAGCGCAACGTATTAAATTGGCGACCGAGCTGCAACGCAATCAGCGTGGAAATACACTGTATATACTTGATGAGCCAACTACAGGTTTGCATCCATCAGATGTAGATCGATTGTTAGTTCAATTGCAGCGATTAGTCGATGCGGGTAATACCGTGGTTATGATTGAGCATGATATGCGTGCCGTTGCACAAGCAGATTGGGTGATTGATGTGGGACCAGGTGCTGGAAATGCTGGTGGGAATATTGTTGTGGCAGGAACACCAAAACAAATAACAGAAAATCAAGATAGCCGTACTGCTCCATATTTAGTTAATGAGTTAGTGAGTCGTGATACTAAACGTTGATATTACGAGTGGGTAGAATAAATCCTTAAATTAAAAGCCTGTAAAATCAATCAGATATTTTTTGTTTTAGGTGGTGTGTGAGCATGAAATCTAAAAGTTTTTTTCAACTAAGGGCTTTGTTGCACAAACGGTAATCCTCCCATAAATAACTGAAGTTAAAAGTAGAGGTTAAGCAGCCATTAGAGGTGGCCTTCCTTTGTTTGCTTGGTGTGGTCTTTCATGGTTGTAATGCCACAGCCAGTTTGTTGCATAATCTTGTACTTCATCCAAAGTATCAAATAAATGTTTGCTCAGCCAACTATAACGTATAGTCCGATTATAGCGTTCAATATACGCATTCTGCTGTGGTTTACCTGGTTGAATATATTCAATACGAATACCTTGTTCAGTTGCCCAGCGTACAAATTCGTGACTGATAAACTCCGGGCCATTGTCACACCGAATAACTAACGGTTTTTCTCGCCATTCCAATAACTGATTCAATGTGTGAATAACCCTGATCGTGGGTAATGAGAATTCTGCTTCAATAGTTAAACCTTCTCGACGGTAATCATCAATCACATTCAACAATCGGAACTTACGACTATCGATCAGCTGGTCATGCATAAAATCCAGTGACCAGACCTGATTTTCCCGGATCGGCTCTTTCAGTGGTTCTGGTGCATGCCGTTTTAGTCTTCTTCTCGGTTTAATGCGCAGATTCAGTGCTGACTCACAGTAAATCCGATAAACACGTTTATGATTCCAAACATGGTTTTCAACATGACGTAGATAAGAGAAACACAGACCAAAACCCCAATCTGTATTTTCTTCAGTGAGCTCAATGAGCTGTTCTGCAATTAATGTATTGTCATCGTTTAACTTGGATTGATAACGGTAGCAGGTTTCACTGATACTAAATGCTCGGCAAGCCAAACGAATGCTAATCGCATAGTGGGCAACTGCCTGTTGTGGCATCTTACGTCGGCAAGATGGCCTCACCACTTTTTTGCCATCGCTTCCTGAATGATCTCTGCCTTTAAGCGTTCCTCAGCATACATCTTTTTAAGTCTGGTATTTTCTGCTTCCAGTTCTTTGAGTTTTGCCATTAATGATGTATCCATACCGCCATATTTGGCACGCCATTTATAGAAGGTCGCATTACTCATACCGTGTTCACGACAAAGGGCGACTACAGGTGTGCCAGACTCCGCCTGTTTCAAAATGGACATGATCTGACTGTCAGTAAATTTAGATGTTTTCATGCAGAATCTCCTGCCTATACTTTAAGAGAAAATTCTACTTTTAGGTCCTATTGTTTTTAGGAGGGATTACTGGGTACAAACATGGACATGATGAATCCAGATCAAACAAAAGAATAATTTGATTTTCGTTTGAAACTTTCTTTTCCAAATGAAGTGTTTTTAAAGCAAACATAGTAAAGTTTATGAAGTATTCTTGAGGTCAACATATTATATTTTACAAATGAAATTGAAATTATTTAAGTTATTGAATTTTCGTTTAATAAAATAAGATATGAAGTTATTATCAGGTATAAGTCATTTAACATAATCAATATTATACGAAATCAGTGTGTTAGAACCCATTTAAAGTGTCTATATTCTCACCAATAAAAATGTCTGGTTTATGATGGTTTTTATCACCATGGAC